>CAZRIU010000014.1:9038-16333 GCA_964600245.1 uncultured Dehalococcoidales bacterium | reverse complement strand
TCACCTCGCTGTCATAACCTCCCATCACCCCCGCCAGCGCCACCGCCCGCTCCGTGTCGGCGATAACCAGCATATCGGGCAGAAGCGCCCGCTTGTTCCCGTCCAGCGTAATCATGACCTCGCCTTTTTTAGCGCGGCGGATGATAATCTTCTGGCCTCTAATCTGGTTATAGTCGAAGGCATGCAGCGGCTCGCCGTACTCCAGCATAACGTAGTTGGTGATATCGACGATGTTATTTATCGGGCGCATGCCCGCAGCAATAAGCCTTTGCTGCATCCAGGGCGGCGAAGCGCCTATCTTTATTCCCGTCACCAGGCTGGCGCTGTATCGCGGGCAGAGGTCGGGGTCGGCAATCTCCACTGACACCTGACTGTCAATGGTAGTGTCTGATTCATTATAATCGTCTTTAGGCAGACGAACCTTTTTCCCGGTTAAGGCAGCGATTTCGCGAGCGATGCCGATAACGGAGAGGCAATCGGGGCGGTTGGGGGTTATATCCAGGTCGAGGATGACGTCGCCCATATAGTCAGTCAGCGCCGTTCCCACCGGTGCCTCGGCGGGCAATATCATGATTCCCTCGTGGCTGTCGGAGATGCCCAACTCCTTTTCCGAGCAGACCATCCCCTCCGAGACCACCCCCCGAATCTTGGCCGTCTCCAGAGTGAAAGGCTTCCCGGTATGACCATCGATAAGCTTGGCGCCAACGCGGGCAAAAACCACCTTATCCCCCAGCTTTAGATTGGGCGCCCCGCAGACCACGGTCTGCTGCTCTGTGCCCAGGTCTACCGTCGGCAGGGTGAGGCGGTCGGCGTTGGGGTGGGGGTTGATGGCCTTAATTTGCCCGACAATAATGTGCTCCCAGCTGCCGCCGACAACCTGCCACGCCTTTACCTCGGTACCAGCCATGGTAAGCTTGCGGGCAAGTTCACCCATGGGCAGCTTTATGTCCACATAGTCCTTAAGCCAGCTTAGTGAAACCTTCATTTAGAATTGCCTCAAGAATCTAAGGTCGCTACCGTAGAAAAGTCTTATATCATCGATGCCATAACGCAGCATGGGTAATCTATCTATGCCCATGCCGAAGGCAAAGCTGGAATAGACCTTGGGGTCTAAGCCACCCCTCTTCAGAACATGTGGATGCGTCATCCCCGCCCCCAGTATCTCAATCCAGCCGCTGTCGCCGCACAAGCGACAGCCCTTGCCACCGCAGACACCGCACTCTATGGCCATCTCCACCCCCGGCTCGACGAACGGGAAGTAGTCGCAGCGGAAGCGCACCTTCCTCTCCTCACCGAAGAAACGGCGGGCAAACTCGTAGAGCGTGCCTTTCAAGTCGGCCATGGTGATGCCCTTGTCCACAGCAAAGCCGTCAATCTGATAGAACATGGGCAGGTGGGTGGCGTCGCTGGCTTCGTAGCGATAGACCTTGCCCGTGGTCACCACCCGTATCGGCGGTTTTATTATCTCCATGGCCCTGATATCTCCCGCCGTGTTGTGGGTACGCAGCAGCATGTCCCTCTCGCCCTTCTCGTTCTTATAGTCCACCCACAGTGTGGCAAAGCTGTCGCGGGCGGGGTGGTGGTAGGGAATGTTCAGCGCTTCGAAGTTATAGTAGTTCCACTCCACCTCGGGCGCCTCCATCACCTGAAAGCCCATGGAAGTAAAGATTTCGTGGATCTCCTGGATGGTCTGGGTGATGGGGTGCAAACGCCCACCGGGCAAAAGGCGCCCGGGCAGCGTAATGTCTAACGATTCAGCGCTGACGGCGCCCGCCATTTGATCCTCGCGGAGCAGTTGAATCTTCTGCTGGTAGCTGTTATCCAGCTCAGCTTTAATGCGGTTGGCTAACGCCCCCACCCTTTTCCTCTCCTCCATGGGCAGCTTGGCCAGACCACGCAGGGCAGCCGTTATTTGGCTCTTCCTGCCCAGGTAACGCACCCGCCAGGCTTCCAGCTCTTTGTCCTGGGTAATTGCCTCCAGCTCCCGCAGGGAGTTGGCTAATAGCTCCTCAAGTTCGCTTATCATGGTTGTCTGGATTATAGGTTATCGGCCAGTTGGGGGTCAAGGAGAGAAGAAAAATGTCATTACTAAGAACCATACCACCCACCCTGGCGAACGTGGGTTTTTCGTCCCGACCCAGCCCACCCTAATGAGTAAACTCCTTAACCCGGTAGGGTTTCCACCCCTCACCCCTTGGGGGTGTTTAAGAGGGGGCTTTGCCCCCTCTTTACCTTAAAAGGGCGGTGGGTGGGAATAGATAAAATCAGGGTGGGGAAACAACAAAACAAAAAAGAGGGACCTTTAAGCCCCTCTCAAACTCCGCGTTAAAACCCTCTTACCCTTCCGCTTTCCCCTTGGCTATAGTCACCAGGTTGGCAAAGGCTTTCGGATCCCGCACCGCCATATCGGCCAGAACCTTGCGGTTGACGTCAACCCCCGCCTGCTTCAGCCCGTAGATGAACTGCCCGTAGCTGAGCCCCTGCGCCCGGCTGGCGGCGCTGACCCGCAGAATCCAGAGCCGCCTCATGTCGCCCTTGCGCTCGCGGCGATGGGCGTAGGCATAGCTCAGCGCGTGGAGCATAGACTCTTTAGCCCGTCGGTAAAGTGAATGACGGGTGGCCCTGTGCCCCTTGGTCATGGCTAATACTTTCTTATGTCGTCTGTGGCTGGTTACCCCTCGCCTGATTCGCAAAACATCCTCCTATCTACTTCACACCGTAGGGCAAAAGCCGCTTAATCCGCTGCCGGTCGACAGCGTTCAGCGGTATGGTGTCGTCGAAGAGACGACGCACCCGCTTCGGCTTACGGCGGCGCAAATGGCTCTTGCCACCCTTGACTCGCATAATTTTGCCGCTGCCCGTGATGTGGAAGCGGCCCTTAGCTCCCTTATGGGTTTTTATTTTCGGCAATTTTTTAAGACCCCTTTACTACCTCGCTCTTCTCAGTCGTTTTCGCTTTCTGGGCGGCTAACGGTGAGAGGATTACGGTCATACTCCTCCCCTCAATCACCGGTTGCCGGGCGATAGCCGCCACCCCCTGCAGCGATTCCGTCATCCGCTGCAACAGACCCCAGGCGATTTCGGGGTGGGTGATTTCACGCCCCCGGAAGCGCACCGTCACCTTAACCTTATCACCCTCCCCCAGCAGCTTCCTCACCGACCTAGTCTTGGACTCAAAGTCGTGATGGTCAATCTTGGGTCGCAACCTGACCTCGCGCAGCAGGGAAACCTTCTGGCTCTTCCTCTGCTCGCGCTCTTTCTTGGACTGCTCGTACTTGTACTTGCCGTAATCAAGCAGGCGACAAACTGGCGGTGTTGCGGTAGGGGCTACCTCAACCAGGTCAAGGTCGTGCCTCCTCGCCGTCTCCAACGCCTGGCTTATGGGCATAATCCCCAGCTGCTCACCCTTCTCCCCCACCAGGCGTACTTCCCTGGCTCTAATGCCCTGGTTAACCCGTAGCGATTTAACTATGTCCTGTTTACCTCCCGCAACCCTTAAGCTTTATGGGCAAAAACTATAGCATACCAGCCTGCGCTAGTCAAGTTTTACAGCTTCAGCTCCAGGCTGCGGCTGGCTATAATCCCCTTCAAATTCTTCTTGAAGGCGGCAAAGGACTGGTCGTTGGCCTGCTCACCGCTGCGCAGTCGGATGGAAACGGTGGCATCGGCCACCTCCCTGTCCCCGACCACCAGCATATAGGGCACCTTCTCCATTTGCGCCTGCCGTATTTTCATGTTCACCGTTTCCGAACGGGCGTCCACCACCCCCCTTATCCCCTCCTTTTTAAGCTCGGATTCCAGCTTTCGGGCGTATTCCAGGTGGCGGTCGGCGACGGGTATCACCACCGCCTGCACGGGCGCCAGCCAGACCGGGAAAGCCCCACCGTAGTGCTCAATGAGCGAAGCCAGAAAGCGCTCCATGCTCCCCAGCACGGTGCGGTGCACCATAGCCACCATGTGCTCCTGCCCATCCTCTCCGATATAGTTAACCTCGAAGCGCGCCGGAAGGTTAAAATCGACCTGTATGGTCGGCCCCTGCCACCCCCGCCCCACCGCGTCTTCGAACTTTATATCTATCTTGGGCCCGTAGAAGACACCCTCGCCGGGGTCGATTTCGTAGCCGAGCTTCTGCCTCTCCAGCGCCCTGGCTAAAGTATCGGTGGCCTGCTCCCAGATTTTAGTATCGCCCGCGTACTTCTCGGGGCGGGTGGAAAGAAAGACCTTATAGTTAGTGAAGCCGAAGGTATCCACCATGAACAGCGCCAGCTCGAGCACTCCCACCACCTCTTCCTCCAGTTGGTCGAAGCGGCAGAAGATGTGGGCATCGTCCTGGGTAAAGCCCCGCACCCGCGAAAGCCCGTGCAGGACGCCAGAACGCTCGTAGCGGTAGACCGTGCCCAGCTCGGCGTAGCGCAAAGGCAGTTCGCGGTAGCTGCGCTGGCTGGTCTTGTATATCAGTATGTGCCCGATGCAGTTCATCGGCCTGATTATGTACTCCTGCCCCTCAACATCCATCGGGCTGTAGAGGTAATCACGATAAAACTCCCAGTGGCCGCTGGTCTTCCATAGGTCCAGCTTGGCGATGTGGGGGGTGTATATCAGGTCATATCCCCGCTTAAAGTGCTCGCCCTTCCAGAAGTCCTCGATAACGCCGCGTATCGTCGACCCCTTGGGGTGCCAGTGCACCAGCCCCGGCCCCGCTTCTTCGTGGATGCTGAAGAGGTCTAACTCTCTGCCCAGCTTGCGATGGTCGCGTCGGGCCGCCTCCTCCAGGTTTTTCAGATATTCAGCTAAGGCTTCTTCGGTGTCGAAGGCGACGCCGTAGACCCGCTGCAGCATGGGATTATGCTCGTCCCCCCGCCAGTAAGCCCCCGCGATGCTCACCAGCTTGAAGGCTTTAATCTTCCCCGTGGAAGCCAGGTGAGGCCCCCGGCACAAATCGACAAACGAGCCTTGGCGATAGACGCCGACCTTTTCGTCGGCTATCTCTTCGATTAGTTCCAGCTTATAAGGCTGTTTGGCAAAAAGCGCTTTAGCGTCCTTACGGCTCAACTCCTCGCGACTGAAAGGCAGGTCGGCGGCGACCAGCTCTTTCATTTTAGACTCAATGACGGGCAGGTCTTCCGGGGTCAGCGGGCGGGGCAGGTCGAAGTCGTAGTAAAAGCCGTCCTGTGTGGCGGGGCCGATGCCGAACTTGGCGTCGGGGAACATGGCCAGCACCGCCTCCGCCAGCACGTGAGAGGCGGAATGGCGCATTGTCTCCAGGCTATCGTCTTTTTGCGACTTCTGGGCGGGAACCATAGCTGCTTGATTATATCAGCTAGGGTCGCTATGTGCAATTTGGCCTGATGGAGAGCGGAGTGTAACCGTTAAGGGGCGACCTTCCAGGCCTTCTTCTGGTAGTTGCGCGGCGGCTGGAACCCCTTTAGCCTGTCCAGCTGCCCCAGTCTCTCCAGCCGCTTATAGATAAGCTCCCAGGCACAGTCACGCTCCGGGTCGAGCTCGCACATGCCCTCCCGGGCACCGCCGCAGGCGCCGTTGAGCAGCCCTTTGGCGCAGCGTGTAATCGGGCAGACGGCACCGGTCAGGGCTAAAACACAGTCCCCGCAGGAAGAGCAGCTGTCCAACATGACGCCCTCCTCCCGGTCGTCAACGCCCACGAAGTGGGAGTTCTGGGCGGGAATAACGGGCAGATCGGGGAAAAGCTCGGCTACCGTCTGCGGCCCCGCCCCGCAGGCGAGGGAGAGCACAGCGTCTATATCTTCTACATAGGGCTTTATCGTCGATTTGGTCAGCTCGGAATCGCACTGCTTGACCACCGAAGTCAGCTTAAACTGGAACTTCTTGCCCTTGAGCTTGCCCGCTAGTTCGAGCAGTTGCTTTAAGGTCTTGGCTTCCCTCATCCCCCGCGGCGGCTGGGTGCAGCCGTCGCAGCCCGCGATTAAAATCTTTTTGTAAGGAGATATCGAATCAAGGATTTCATCTAGAGGCTTTAATACGGTTACAATCATTTTGTCTTCTCCTTCTTCCCAATAGCTTCTATTTGCTGGCGGAACTGCCGGATGGCTTCTTCCGCCTTTCCTTCATAGCGCGGCGAAACCGAGCCAAATCCTAATCTCTCCCCCAACCCTATCTGCTCCAGCTGCCCCTTGATTTTAGCCACCACGTGCTCGGCTTTGGCGCTCACCCCTTCCTGCTTGCAGTCGTCCTCGGCGCAGGCAATCACCATAACCCCATCGGCGCCGCTCTGCAACGCCTCCAGGACGTGCACGGCTTCAACCCGCCCCGAGCAGGGTAACTCTATGGTGCGCACGTTGGGGTTCACATCCCCGTTTAAGGGCGGATAGAGCGCCCACTGGCAGCGGAAGACCAGGATTTTAGGCGGCTTCATCTCGGAGATCAACTTAGGCACCAGGTCCGAAATTTTATCCCTCTCCCAGTTCTCCAAGTCGAGGGCAAAGGCGGGGCAGAGGGCAACGCAAAGGCCGCAGCCGCGGCAGGCATCCAGGTCAAAGCTTATCCCCTCCTCGCTCTCCAGCTTGGGGGCGTCATAGGGGCAATAGAAGACGCAGTTGCCGCAGTCGATACAGAGGTCTTTATCCACCTTCACCTTCAGGCTGTTGCGCTTCATGGTTATCGCCTTCGGCCCGTAGCCCAACTGCTCCAGCATGCGGTTGAGGGCCATAACGCGCCGCCCGGTGAGCGGGCTGCCCCGCTGAAAGCGGCAGTATTCCTCGTCACAGGCGAGGATGTTAATCTTATTCATCCCTTCCACCAGCATCCCCAAAAGCAGTTCTTCAGAAATACGCCCAACACAGGGCACGGAAAGCGGAACAAAGTCGTTTATACCGAAGAGCTTACCCACCTGGCTGAAGTCGGGGGCGCTGCCCTTGCACATAACTACCAGCGTGTCGCTCTTGTAGTTCGGCTTCACCTTCCTCAGATAGTTGAGCAGAGAGTCGCGGTCATAGTAGATGGTATCGATAGCCCGGGCCGGGCAGGCGGAGGCACAGATACCACAGACCTGGCACTTCTCTATATCCAGGATGATTTTATTGCTCTCAGCATCTTTGCTTATGGCTTCGTAGGGGCAAAGAGAGCCGCAGATAGAGCAGCGGCTGCAATAGTCCTCATTAATATTAACGGCTGGCTTGGCTTCGGTGACCTGGGTCAATATAGTCCCCCTTTCTGAAGTCCCCACCGGGCTGTACCCTGAAGGACAAGCGTCAACGACGGGAATAAAAATCGTTGGCTTCAACCAATTCTAGCGCCAGACGCCCAAGGTGTCAATTTTT
>CAZRIU010000014.1:0-8938 GCA_964600245.1 uncultured Dehalococcoidales bacterium | reverse complement strand
AAAAATCGTTGGCTTCAACCAATTCTAGCGCCAGACGCCCAAGGTGTCAATTTTTCAACCCCAGGTTTTATTGCCCCCTCCCCAAGTCTTCGTCCCACACCACAACCCCCTTCTGTCAGCGTACGTCTTGCCTTCCCACCCAATACCCACCCTATAAGGGTGGTGCCCCTTATATAATCCCCCTGTAGGGTTACGCCCCCCACTCATAGGGGGTTTCAAGGGGGGCAAAACCCCCCTTGAAAAGACTTCTGTTGGGTGGGCAGGGTGGGAAATTTATACGTTCGCTAAACAAGGTGGGGCGGGAAAAATCTCACCCCACTTGACAAACCTAAATCCCTATGATACACTTGTTTTAATACAAATGTTTTAAGGAGATAGTGATGAGCTCACCCACCCGGGAGCGCATATTGAACTTCATACGACAGTTTCTCGACAAGAAGGGCTATGCCCCCACCGTCAGGGACATCGCCAAAGGCTGTGACATCAGCACGCCCTCTGTCGTTCAGCACCACCTCAACAAGCTCGAGGACGAAGGGCACATCCGCCGCGACCCGACAGTATTTCGCAGCATCCAGCTCACCGACCGCAAACTGGAGGCCGTCTCCACAGTGCCACTCTTGGGCACTATCGCCGCCGGCAAGCCCATACCCGTGCCCACTGCCGACACCTGGACGTCCGTCCCTGAGGAAACGCTCCAGCTCACCGACGAGGTCACCAGGGGCAAAAAAGGCATCTACGCCCTCAGGGTCAAGGGCTTTTCCATGATTGACGCGCTCGTCGGCGATGGCGATATCGTCTTAATACAGCAGATGAGCGACGTGGAAGAAGGCGAGATGGCGGCGGTCTGGCTCAAGGTGGAGCAGGAAGTAACCCTGAAAAAGGTCTACCACGAAGGCGGCCGCATCCGTCTTCAACCGGCCAACAAAGAGATGCGGCCCATGTACTACCCGCCCGAAGACATCGAGATTCAGGGCAAGGTAATCGGAATATTACGCAAGCTATAGTCAAGGGGGACTGGAGCATTGGCAAAGATATTGGAGAAACCGGAAGAGCTCAAGGTCACGGTGAACGTACAGGGCATACCCTTAACCCTGGCCCGCAACGGCGACAAGCAGCGTATCACCCGCGTCTACGAAAAATGGCGCACCGAAGAAGAGTGGTGGGGCAAGGAGATGTCCCGCCAGTACTTCCGCGTCAAGACCAATAAGGGCATGGTCTGCGATATCTATCGGGATATGCCGGGCGGCAACTGGTATCTGAGCCGCATCCACGACTAGACAGTAATGAATTGACAGCTATGCTGGCGGCAATGGTAAACTGTTTATACCATGACCGATATCAGGGCCGTGAGCCACCAGCTAGCCGAGGCGCTCCAGAAACACAGCGCCGATTACATCGAAGCCCGCCTTGAGGAAAGCCAGCGCAGCCATATCACCTACCGCGGCCGGGAGCTAGAATCGGCAGAGCAGTCCACCGCCGTCGGCGGCAGCATCCGCGCCCTGGTCAAAGGCGGCTGGGGCTTCGTCAGCTTTAACGACCTCAATGACCTCTCCGATAGAATCGAGCGAGCGGTCAAGCAGGCCAGGCTCGTCGGCAAAGAGGAAAGCAAACTAGCACCCATTGAGCCCGTCGTCGATACGGTATCGAACGGCAAAGACGCCCCCTTATCCGTACCTCTAGCGGAGAAAAAGAAACTCCTCGACGAATACAACGAAATCATCTGGCGCACCCCCCACCTCCAGACCTCGGTTATCGCCTACGCCGACAGCCACAAGAAGACCATATTTATAAACTCGGCAGGCAGCTATATCGAGCAGCCGAGGACGGACATCACCCTGCGCATCAGCGCCGTGGCCGCCGAAAATGGCGAGGTGCAGCAGGCGGGCTTGAGCTTGGGCAGCCGAGGCGACTTCGGTGCCATCCGCAACCTCCACGAGCAGGTGGAAGAGACGGCAAAACACGTCGTCGAGCTTCTCTCTGCCCCTCAGCTAAAGGGCGGCGAGTATACCGTCGTCTTAGACCCGGTACTGGCGGGCGTCTTTGTCCACGAAGCCTTCGGCCACCTCTCCGAAGCCGACCACATCTACGAAAACGAGCGCCTGCGCCGGATTATGGTCCTGGGCAAGAAATTCGGCGGCAGGGAGCTCAACATCGTTGACAGCGCCGCCGTACCCGACCTGCGCGGCAGCTACAAGTACGACGATGAAGGGGTGGCGGCCACCAAGACCTATCTCATCAAGGAAGGCGAGCTGGTAGGACGATTGCATTCTAGGGAGACGGCGGCCAAAATGAACGAAAAGCCCACCGGCAACGCCCGCGCCATCAACTACAGATACCCGCCCATAGTGCGCATGACCAATACCTATATTGAGCCGGGCCAAGGCTCCTTTGACGAGCTAATTGCCGATATCAAAGAGGGCGTCTACGCCAAGAACTGGTTCGGCGGCACTACCAGCATGGAGATGTTCACCTTCTCGGCGGGCGAAGCTTACATGATACGCAACGGCAGGCTCGCCGAGGCTTTAAGACCGGTGGTACTCACCGGCAACGTCTTCATCACGCTTAATAATATCGACGCCATCGGCGGCGACCTGGACATGAACCAGGGCGGCGGCTGTGGCAAGGGCGGACAATACCCGCTCCCCGTCTCCAACGGCAGTCCCCACATCCGAATCCGCAAGTGTTTGCTGGGAGGCAGCTAGTGGAAAGGATACTGGCTCAAGCCAAGAAACTAGCCGAAGAAGCCGAGGTCTTTCTCGTCTCTGCCGAAGAGACACCGGTGCATTTCGAGGCCAACCGCCTAAAACATATTCAGGGCAAGCAGAGCACGAGTGTAGCGCTGCGCATAATTAAGGACGGACGGCTCGGCTACGCCACCGCCACCGATGTCGCTGACGCCCAAGGATTAGTGGATAACGCCGTCGAGACGGCCAAGTTCGGCACCAAAGCCAAGTTCGAGCTTCCTCCCACCACCCCCTACCCCGAAGTGGACACCTTTGACCCTGACGTGGAGTCTATCGCCGTTAAAAAGATGGCCCAGCTGGGCGAGGAGCTTATTGCCCTCATTACCGAGCACACCCCCGAGATTGTCTGCGAGGCAGTGGTGGAAAAGGCGACCTTTACACTGCGGATTATTAACTCCCGCGGCGGACAGGCGAGCTATAAAAAGAGTGTTTTTACAATGGGCGTTGTCGGCAACCTGACTCGGGGCACCGACATGCTCTTCGTCGGCGAGGGCCAGAGCTCATGCCACCCCCTGACCGATGTTGGCGAGATAGCCAAGGTCGTGCTCAGGCAACTGGACTTAGCCAAGAATCAGGCGTCGGCGCCCACCAAACAAATGCCCGTAGTCTTCACCCCCGAGGGCGTCGCCAGCGCCCTGATTTCTCCATTGATGGCGGCTTTTAACGGCAAGACAGTTTTAGAGGGCGCTTCACCCATCGGCAACAAACTTGGAGAACAGGTATTCGATGCTAAGCTCTCGCTCACGGACGACCCCAAAATAGCCTACCGCCCCCACAGTCGCCCCTGCGACGATGAAGGCGTCCCTAGCCAGAGCACGCCGCTGATTGAAAAGGGGTTCGTATCCAGCTTTCTCTATGACTTGCAGACGGCCGCTCTGGCCAAGACCAAAAGCACGGGCAGCGCCAGTCGCGGCGGCGGGCTCCCCATCCCCTCCCCCAGCACGCTGGTCATCGCTCCAGGCCAAAGCACTTTTGACGATATGGTCAGCGACATCAAGGAAGGGCTGGTCATCGAACAGCTCATGGGCGCCGAGCAGGGCAATATCCTCGGCGGCGACTTCAGCGGCAATGTCCTCTTAGGTTATAAAGTGGAAAGTGGTAAAATAGTAGGGAGGGTGAAGAACACCATGGTATCGGGCAACGTCTATAAACTCCTCAAGGAGATTAACGCTATCGGCAGCCAGCCTAAGTGGGTCGGCGGTGTGATCAACACCCCACCCATATACTGCCCCAGCCTGTCGGTAGCCAGCAAATAGGACAACCAATGAAAAACATCATTAAATTATACGCTCGCCCCAGGCTCAAAAACCCGGTGATGCTGGCCTCCTGGCCCGGCATCGGCGACGTCTCCATCATCGTCGCCACCTACCTCCGCAAAAAGCTTGACTTCAAGGAGCTGGGCGAAATCGAACCGTCCTACTTCTTCGACGCCATCGGGGTGATTGCCAAAGACAACATAATCGAAGCCCCCCAATTTCCCCAGAGCCGCTTCTACTACTGGAAACACCCGGGCGGTGGCAGCGACATCATACTCTTCATCGGCGAAGACCAGCCCATCACCAAGGGCTACGAGCTGGCTAAATGCGTTCTGGATGTCGCCGTAAAGTTCCAGGTAAAGCGGATATACACCTGCGCCGCCGCCCTGAGCCGCATCCATCACACCGAGCAGCCCCGGGTCTGGGGCGTCGTCACCAGCCCGCACATGGCTGAAGAGCTGGATAAATACGAGCTGGTGCAGCGGGGCAACCTTCAGATTGCGGGCTTAAACGGTCTGCTCCTCGGCGTCACCAAGGAGAGAAATATTGAGGGCATCTGTCTTCTCGGCGAGGTGCCCGTGCACGCCACCCGCATCCAGAACCCGGTGGCGGCACTGGCGGTGCTTCAGGTGCTGACCAAAATATTGAACATTGAGGTCGACATCGGCGAGCTTACCCAGATTGCCAACGAAGCCGCCGACAGGCTCAAGCAGGTCGCCGCCGAGGCGATGGGCGAATACATCGATAATTTCACCCGCCCCATCTGGGAATTCGGCGCAGAATACGAAGAAGAGGAGGAGGATTAGGCTATGCCGCTGCCCGTTGAAGAGGCCATTAGCGCCCTTAGCGATAGCGCCAAGCCTCTGCTCAGCTCCAGGCTGGCGGAGCTATCCAACCTCAACGCGCAGGAGCTGGCTCTCTTCGAGCAGGCATGGAAAACCATCGAGCCGAAACGGCGGCGGCAGATTATGTATCGGCTCGTCGAGCTGGCCGAGGATAATTTTGAGCTCGACTTCGAAGGCATCTTCAAGCGCCGCCTCAAGGACGAAGACGCCGACGTGCAAAGCAAGGCTATCGAGGGCTTGTGGGAAAGCGAGGAAACCGGCCTCATCGACCCCCTCATCGAGCTACTTGAGCCAGAAAATGCCGAAAAAGTCCAGGCGACGGCGGCCACCGCCCTGGGCAAGTTCGCCATGCTCGCCGAGCTGGAAAAGCTCCGCCCTAAACATAAGACCAGGGTCTGCCGCGCCCTGCTCGGCGTCATCGAAGACACAAGCCGTTCCCTAGAAATCAAGCGCCGTGCCCTGGAAGCGGCCGCACCCTTAAGCCTCCCCCAGTTGGAAAAAGCCATCGCCCGGGCTTACCAGAGCGGCGTGCCCAGGCTCAAGACCAGTGCCATCTTCGCCATGGGCAAGAACTGCGACCCGCGTTGGCTGCCCATTTTAATAAGGGAGCTGGCCAACGCTGACGCCGAGATACGCTACGAAGCCGCTCAAGCCTGCGGCGAACTGGGGGAGAAGGAAGCCGCTCCTTACCTAAGCGAGCTCACCACCGACCCCGATGTCGACGTCCAGCTAGCGGCTATACAGGCGCTGGGCAGGATAGGCGGTCCCGAGGCTAAAGACAGCCTGGAACGCTGCCTCACCGACGATAGCAAGGCAATCCAGCAGGCAGCGGAAGAGGCGCTCACCGAGCTAGAAGCCAGCGAAGACCCCCTGTCCTTCCGAATGTGAAGATTGAGAGTGGCATGATTTCTAGTCAAAAGGTTAAGCTGCGGGAAAAAAGGCTGACCGACGCCGCCGACGACTACGCCTGGCTCACCGACGCCGAGCTGGCGGCGCTCGATGCCACCCCCCTACCCACCACCACCTTCCCCCAGTACCTGGCGAACTATACCAGCGACCTGCGCTACCCCCCCACCATCAGGCACCAGTTCGCTATCGAGACCAGGGAAGGCAAGCACATCGGCAACTGTACCTACTACGGTATTGATAACGATAAGAAGGAAGCTGAGCTGGGCATTATGATTGGCGACCGCGACTACTGGGACCAGGGCTACGGCACCGAAGCCGTAGCCGCCCTGCTCGAATATGTCTTCGGAAAGATCAAGCTCAACCGCCTCTACCTCAAGACACTGATTACCAACAGGCGGGCGCAAAAGTGCTTCGCCAAGTGCGGCTTTACCCCCTACGGCCACCTCAAAAAAGACAGCTACAGCTTCATCCTCATGGAGTTATACCGCGAAGAGTGGCAGAAACGGCAGACCTGACCACCCCACCCCAGGTTTTTCTTCCCACACCAACCCACCCTACAGGGGTTAGACCCCTATTAGCCCCTTATGGAGGTGTACCGCCTCCCCCATTCTAGGGGGTTTTTAAGGGGGACGAAGTCCCCCTTTACCTTAAAAGGGCGGTGGGTGGGTATAGATAATATCGGGGCGGGGAGGCTGAGCGGAAACACTAAAACAAGGAGTCTATAGTTGAGCCAACAGCTCGGCCATCTGTCTTCCCATTTCGCGCGCCTGCTTTACCAGTTCCGGATTGTCCTTGACATGTTTATCGGGACCGCCAGCAGCCCCTTTCACTGTGAAAACCTTGACCCGGGGTGCACCAGGGGGACCGGCAAATTTTTTCAGCTCCTGGATTGTTTCATCAAACCCCATTCTATTCGCTATGGCAATCAAACCGAAACATTTAGCTTTCGGCTCTATATCATGCCGAAAAAGGAAAAAGCTCCTATCCATGAAGGCCTTAATCTGCGCCGAGATAGAAGCGAAATAAACCGGGCTGGCCAGAATAACCCCGTCCGCCATGCTGAATTTCTCTAAAATCCAGGGCGCATCGTCCTGCTGTAAGCACTTCTTAAGCGAGCTGCAATTATCATGAGCCTGGCAGGGGTTAATCTTATACTGGTTCAATACGATCTTCTCGGTTTCCACGCCGTGGGAATCCAACTCGCCGAGAGCCTGGTCAACCAGGTAGTCGGTGTTACCCTGTAATCTAGGACTGCCCCCGATAGCCACGACTTTCATTTTATCTCCTCCTATCCTCTCAACAATTTTAATAATCGCCAGTTGATAAGAGCCTCTATTTATCGGCCTTGGGCGGCGCCGGATTCTTATAACCCTCCAGCAAAACCTTGGGCACCTGCTCGATCAGCTCTTCAACCGTCCACATCCCCTTCTCTTTGACGATGGACTTCTTCTTCACCGGCTCGGAGTAGATAGCGATATTGCCCCCGGTGACGTCAAAGACCTGCCCGTTTATATCGGCCGCCTCGTCGGTGCAAAGGTAAACGATAAAGGGCCCCACTGTTTCCGGCTTGGGCGGGTTGGTCAGCTCCTCAAAGCGCTCCTTGGTCATCAGCCCCGCCTCGTAACGCTTCTTAAAGCCAGCCACAATCTCGTCGCTTAAAGTAAAGCGTGTAGCGGCAGTCGGTGCATAGGCGTTGCAGGTAATCCCGTAGCGCCCCACCTCCCGGGCCACCGCCCGCGTCAGGCCGACGATTCCCGCCTTGGCGGCGCCGTAGTTGCAGTGTCCCACCGTCCCCAGCCAGGCGGTAGAGGTGGTGTTTATAATCCGGCCCCACTTCTGCTCCCTCATTAAAGCACTGGCAAAGCGGGTGCAGTTGAACGAACCTTTAAGGAAGGAGTCCACGCATTTGTCCCACTCCTCCTCGCTCATATTCCAGACCATGCGCGGGGCGTCGGCACCGGCGTTATTGACCAGTATATCCAGCCTGCCGAACTTCTCCACGGCCAGCTTGACTATCATCTCGGCATCATTGAAATCGTTAACGCTGCCGAAGAAGGGCATTGCCTCCCCACCCATCGCCTCAATCTCCTTGACCACGGTCTCGGCGTCACCACCCTCGGTGCCGGGACGGCGGTTGTTGGTCACCACCTTGGCCCCCTCTTTAGCCAGAGCGATGGCGATAGCCTTGCCGATGCCCTGCCCCGAGCCGGTAACGATAGCTACCTTACCCTTTAATCTTTTAGTCATCTTTTCAATCCTCCTTTTTCTACTATTCTATAAATCAGCCCCCTGCCGGCAGCGTAACCACCGCCCGGCCCGAAGCCGTCTTCTCCCCTTTAGGACTCTCCGCCCAGATCTTGCACTCGACAAAGTTCTCCCCGTTCTTGTCGTATTTCTTGGTCACCTCGCCCTTACAGGTCAGCTCCTCGTCGGGGTAGTTCATCCCCTTGTAGCTGCAGTTCATTTTTTTAAGCTCGCCCTTCTCCCCAATCCAGTCGGTCAGCATCTGCCCCAGGAAAGTCCCCACCAGCTGCCCCTGAACGATAACCCCGGAAAGCCCGCGGCTCTGGGCGAAGTCCTTGTCGTAGTGGATGGGGGTATAATCGCCCACCGCCCCCGCCCACACCACCAGCTGCTTTTTGGTCGGCTTCTTGACCAGCGGGGTGATCCCGTCGCCCACATTAACATCTTGGTAAGAAAGCTCTTTCGTCATATCAGTACCCGATAACCATCTGGCGGCACTTGGCCACCAGCTCCCGCTTCTGATTCTTACAGGTGCTCTCGAAGGTCAGGAAAGCCATCTTGCCGTTCTCGCCCTCGCGCTCGCGCAGGCTGGTGACAGCGAAAACGGCGGTGATAATGTCGCCCGTCTTTACGGGCTGGTAGCATTCCAGCTCGGTGCCTGCCATGAGCACGGTGTTGAAGGAGACCATAGCCAGCAAATCGTCAACGAACTGCTCGAAGCCAACAGATAGCACGAAGGTCGGCGGCGCTATCATCCCGTCCCGCCATTTGGGGTTGGTGTCGCCCACGGCGCGGCAAAAGCGCCGCACCATCTCCCGCTCGATGGGGTATTCCCTGGGCTCCCACCCCACCCCGACCATGCTTTTCAGCTTCTCGATGCCCGGCAAAGCCTCAGACATACCAAAAAGTTTACTTTGCCCCGACTGATACTGTCAAGAAA
>CAZRIU010000013.1:13413-17416 GCA_964600245.1 uncultured Dehalococcoidales bacterium | reverse complement strand
GACTTGCATGCATAAGGCACGCCGCCAGCGTTAATCCTGAGCCGGGATCAAACTCTCCGTAAAGAACTAAGCTTCTTAAAAGAACCTTCCTTCCACTATCCAGTTGTTAAGGTACGACTTAGAGTAAAGGAAATCGTATCACAACACCCCTTCTTTGTCAACATTTTTCGGCTTAAAAACCCCTTAGCCAATCCACCTGGCGGTGGTTATCACCCGGTAAACGCTAACCCTCAACTCCTCCTCCAAAAGCGGCTCCGCCTCCTTCATTATCTCCGCCCGTCGCTTCGACTCCTGCCAGTTTTGCCACTGCTCCACGTTATCCCAGGTGGTTATAATAGCCACGATAGAAGGATCCTTATCACTCATCAAGTTATCGGCGCCAATATAGCCAGGGTAGGACATAGCGTGCTCCCGCAATTTGAGCAGCACCGGCTGCAGGTCGGCGTCCCGCTTCAGCTTATATCCGTTAATAACCTTAATCACGGCTCCCTCCTTAATCCGAACTAAGACCCTTCCCCCAGGCAGCCGCCCGTTCCAGCTCTCCCTCGGTCAGCGGCCCCTCCTTACCGTCCACGAAAAAGCCCTCCGGGTCGGCTACCAGGTTGGCCCCCTTCTTCTTCAGGCTGCCAGCGATTCTGCCCGCGGCATAGCCGAAGATCTTAGCCACCTTTGACGCGACCCTGGTGTCGAAAGCGGCCACGTCTAACCCGTTAATCTCCGCCTTAGAAACCCTGTCCAGAAAATCCCTGATAGCCAGCGTGGCTCGACCCCCCTGGGTAGGCGCGCCCACCACCAGCAGGCTGACATTCTCCAGCTCCTGAGGCCCCACCTCCCCCGCCCGCAGCACCCTAACCTCACCCCCGGTAATAGCCCCGCCGATAGCCTTGGCGATTTCCTCGGTATTGCCGTAAAAGGAGTCGTAGACCACTAAAGCCCTCATCAGAAACACCTCCGTCCTCTTCTCTACTCTCCAGTGTAAAACAAAATCCACCAGCCTACAAGAGGTTTCACGGCAAAACTTGACAACCTCCTTAGGTATGTTATAATGAAATGTTTGGCTAGACTAACTTTTAGTGGAGAACGATGATGGAAAGCAAACCGACCGCCAGCATGGAAGACTACCTGGAATCCATAATCATGCTGCGCAAAGGCAAACAGGCCGTCAGGGTCAGCCAGATGAGTAAGGCCCTGGGCGTTAAGATGCCCAGCGTCACCGGCGCCCTGAAAAAGCTCTCTGAAGAAGGCCTTGTGGAACACCAGCGCTACGGGCGGGTGCAGCTTACCGCCGAGGGCGAAAAGGTGGCTCGGGACGTCTTCCGCCGCCACGAAGCGCTGCGCCGCTTTCTGGAGGAAATCTTAAGCGTCGATGCCGAGACCGCCGCTGATGACGCCTGCAAGATGGAACACGTCATCAGCCCCCTCACTCAGAAAAGGCTGGCCGATTTCATCGATTTCGTCCTGAGTCGCCCTAACGTCCAGCCCTACTGGCTCAAGATGTTCGACCGCTACGTTAACTACGGCGAAATCCCCGAGGGCTGCCCGGAAAGGTGCCTCCAGGAATGATTTTTTACCATAAAGTTAGAGAGTTAACCAAAGATTGTAGAGGATAAAGCAAAGAAATGGAAAAGGAACCAACGACTCTAGTTCAGATGGAAAAAGGACAGCGCGGCACCGTGCTCCAGCTTAAAGGCGGGCGCGGGCTGGTCAACCGGCTTAACGCTCTGGGCATTCTCCCAGGCAAGAAGATAACCAAGGTCAGCGCCATGCTCATGAGAGGTCCGGTCACCGTTGAGGTCGACCGCACCCAGATCGCCATCGGCTTCGGCATGGCCAAGAAGATATTCGTCAAACCGGACTAGGCTTATGACCAAGATTCTCCTCATGGGCAACCCCAACGTGGGCAAGAGCGCCGTCTTCTCCCGCCTCACCGGGGTCAAGGCGATTGTCTCCAACTACCCCGGCACCACGGTCAGCTACACCCGCGGGCAGATGAAGCTGGGCGCCGATACGGCCGAAGTCATCGACGTCCCCGGCACCTATACTTTGGAGCCCACCTCCCAGGCCGAGGAAATCGCCCTAGAGATGCTCGAAGGTGGCGATATCGTGGTCAACGTGGTCAACGCCACCAACCTGGAAAGAAACCTCTACCTAACGCTGCAGCTGTTGGAAAGGGACATCCCCGTCGTCGTCGCCTTGAACATTTGGGACGACACCAAGCACCTGGGAATAGATATTGATATCGATAAGCTGCGCCAGCGCCTGGGCGTGCCCGTCATCCCCACGGTAGCCGTCACCGGCCAGGGAATAAAAGAGCTGGTGGAGGCTATCCCCCGCGCCGCCTCCCCTCAACTCACCCCCACCTCCAGCAGTAAGCGCTGGGCTAAGGTGGGCAAAATAGTAGAAGAGGTACAGCGCCTCCGCCACCGCCACCACACCTGGCGCGAACGCCTGGCTGACGCCAGCGTCCGGCCCCTCACCGGCAGCATCATCGCCGTGGTGGTGCTGGCAGCGGCTTTTGTGCTGGTGCGCTTCATCAGTGAAGGGCTGATTAACTACGCCCTCGACCCCCTCTTCAACAACCTCTGGGCGCCCGTCCTGCTCAAATTAAGCCCGCTAATGGGGGGCGAAGGCTTCCTCCACGATATCGTCATCGGCCATCTTGTCGGCGGCGAAATCAGCTTCGTCGAATCCTTCGGGCTGCTCACCAGCGGCCTCTACGTCCCCTTCGCCATGGTGCTCCCCTATGTCGTTTCCTTCTATTTCGTGCTGGGGCTGATGGAAGACACGGGCTACCTGCCCCGGCTGGCTGTCTTGATGGACAACGTCATGCACCGCCTGGGACTGCACGGCTACGCCATCATACCCACCCTGTTCGGGCTGGGCTGCAACGTCCCCGCCATCCTGAGCACCCGCATCCTGGAAAGCAAGAGGGAAAGGTTTATCACCGCCACCCTGATATCTATTGCCGTGCCCTGCGCCGCCATGCAGGCGATGATTATCGGTCTCGTCGGCGAGCAGGGCATCCAGTACGTGCTCATGGTCTTCGGCACGCTGTTTATAGTCTGGATTATCCTGGGCTTTATCCTCAACCGCACGGTAAGGGGCTTTAGTCCCGAGCTATTGATTGAGATACCCCCCTACCGCCTCCCCCACTGGCGCACGGTGCTGCAAAAGCTCTGGATGCGCACCTACGGCTTTCTGGTCGAGGCCGTACCCATAATACTGGGGGCGGTGGTGGCCATAAACGTCCTCTACTTCTTCGGCGTCTTTGATGCCATCGCCAACTTCACCGCCCCCGTCGTCACCGGGCTGCTGGGTCTGCCCAAGGAAGCCGTCACCGCCATCGCCATCGGCTTTCTGCGCAAAGACGTGGCTCTGGGGATGCTGGCGCCGTTGGCGCTAACCTCGGGTCAGCTCGTGGTGGGCAGCGTGGTGCTGGCCATGTTCTTCCCCTGCATCGCCACCTTCGTCGTCTTCCTCCGCGAGCTGGGCGTGGTCAGGATGCTCAAGGCGGCGGGGATAATGGTGGCTTCCGCCCTGATAGTCGGCGGGCTACTGAATCTGATATTATAGACAGGATTCCATGTCAACGGGAATAAAGAGGTATTTACTGATCGCCGCCGGGACGATATCCCTGGCCATAGGGATAGTAGGCATATTTACTCCCGTACTGCCCACCACCCCCTTCCTCCTGCTGGCGGCTGCCTGCTACCTGCGCAGCTCACAGAGATTTCACCGCTGGCTGATGAACAACCGGGTTTTCGGCAGCTATATCAGGAACTACACCGAAGGCAGGGGGATACCGCTAAAGGTCAAGCTCTTCACCATCGCCCTGTTATGGGTGACCATTGGTATATCCATCTGGGCAGCGGACAACCTGATTGTAACCATAGTCCTTCTGATTGTCGCCGTTGGCGTCACCCTCCACATTGCCCTTATCCGGGCGAAGAAAGACAGGCCGACCTGATAGTTTAGCAACCCACCCCGTTTTATATCTTTTCCC
>CAZRIU010000013.1:0-13313 GCA_964600245.1 uncultured Dehalococcoidales bacterium | reverse complement strand
AAAACAAAAGGGGAGCATCTCTGCCCCCCAAGCGTTATTGGACAACGAAGGCTCTACTTCCCGAAATTCCGGAAAGCCAGCACCGCCGTAACCACCCCTACTGCGGCGAAAATCCCCAGCACCAAAAGCCCCATCCCATAATTGCTCCAGTCGTAGCCGCTGACAAAAAGCGGCCTCACCGCCTCAACGGCGTAGTTGACCGGGTTGAACATCATGGCCGTCTGCACCCAGTCGGGCACTAGCTCGGCGGGCATCATGGCGCTGGAAAGGAACATTAATGGCAGCGAGAGCAGGTTGGCGATGACCACCAGTGCCGTCTGGCTGCGGGTGGCGATTATCAGGGCATAGGAAAGCCCGCAAAAGGCAAGCCCGATGAGCCAGACGATAACCAGCGTCAGGATAATTCCCCCCGCCCCCGTAGCCACGCTCACCCCCATAATGTAGACCATGGCGAAGATTATCAATATCTGTATCGTCAAGCTGGTGATGGCGTTGAGGATGTTGCCGATTATCAGGGCGTAGCGGTTGGCCGGAGTAATCAGCATCTTGTCGACCACACCGAACTGGATATCCTGCAGCATGTCGAAGCCGGTATAGGCCGAGGAAAAGACGGCCATCATCACGATTAGCCCCGGGGCAAAGAAGAGCAGGTATTCCGAGGTGGGGAAACCGGGCATCAGGGCTAGGTTCTTGAAGAGCTGGGTAAAAAGCAGCAGCCATATCAGCGGCTGCGCTAGGCTGAAGAAGATCCATATCGGCTCCCGCAGCCCGATGCGGAAGCGCCGGGCCAGCGTGTACCAGACATCTCTCAAGAAGTCCATCTATTTGCCCCCCTTCCCCACGTTATTACGGGCGGCTTCCTCGGATATCGTTCTTCCCGTGTATCGGATGAAGACGTCGTCCAGCGACGGCCGCGATACCGTGGTGCTGGCCGTCTCCACGCCTTCTTTCTCCAGCAGGCGCAGTATTTTGGGCATGGCTTCGTCGGCGCGGTCCACATAGACGTTGACGCCGTCGTGGGTGGCCATTATCTTCTTGACGAAGGGCTGCCCGGAGAGTACCTTTTCGGTCTTGGCGAAGGTCGCCTTCTGCTCCTCGGCGCTGGCGGAGGGCATCCGCAGCGAAACGGCGTCGCCCTCGATGGCGCTTTTGAGTTCCTCGGGAGCGCCGGTGGCCATAATCTTGCCCCTGTCGATGATAGCCACCCGGTGGCTCAAACGGTCAGCCTCCTCAAGGTAGTGGGTGGTCAGCAGTATGGTAATACCCGCATCGGAAAGACGGCGCACGTAGTCCCAGATATTGACCCTTATCTGTATATCCAGCCCCAGCGTCGGCTCGTCGAGGAAGAGCAGTCTGGGCTGGTGCACCAGCGCCGTGGCAATCTCCAGCCGTTTGCGCATCCCCCCCGAATAGGTCTTCACCAGCCGGTTGGCGTCCTCGGTCAGGTTGACCAGCGCCAGCAGTTCATCAGTCCTCTTCTTGAGTAAGCCGCCTTCCATGTGGTGATAGCGCCCGAAGAGGTCCAGGTTCTCCCGTCCGGTGGCGTTCTCCATCAGCCCCGCCGCCTGCGCCGAATAGCCAATTATCTGCCTGACCTTCTTTGAGTCTTTGATGACGTCGTAGCCGGCGACTTTAGCCGTCCCCGAAGTGGGCCGCGTCAGCGTGGAGAGCATGCGGATGGTGGTCGTCTTGCCCGCCCCGTTGGGCCCCAAAAGTCCGAATATCTCCCCCTCCTTGATACCCAGGTCGATATGGTCGACGGCGACTATCTGCTTGTTGTAAATCTTGGTCAGCTTGTCGGTAAATATCAGCTCCATAGTTGCGCCAAGAGTCCCCCCTTCTGGTTAAACTATATGAACCCGTTCTCGTTTATCCGATTTGCCTTCGGCCGGAGACCGCCGCCAGCGGCGCTATCGCTAGCCAGAGGGTAAGCGTCACCAGCATCGCCCAGGGATAGCTGATGGTGTCCACCCCGACCTTGGGGGCAATCACCCCCCAGAGCAGCATGACGAAAAACGAACTCAAGAAAAACCCCGGTATGGCCGCGAATATCCGAAAATAACCCATCTTAGCCCTCCTTATTTTATGTTTTTCAGTTTCAGGTCGATTAAGGTGTCAACGCCCAGGTGCGCCGCCCCCCGCAACTCCTCCAGGGCTTGGCGCTCGGTCTTGCCCGCGCTGAGAATTACGGGCTCCCAGACGATATAATACTCCCCGCTCTCTTGGTCGTACTCAAGGTTGATATCGTTCCTGACCACGCGTCACCCCTAATCATTCGGCCATAATGGCTTCGATTTCCTTATAGGTATCGCTTAAAATCTCACGAATTCTCTGCATCTTCTCGGTATCCTGGCTACGCAAGGCCTGCGTCAAAATGTGCTCCAGCGCGTGATATTCCTTCATCATCATGGCCATCTTGCCGATGTTCTTAAAGCTCCAGCGGTGCTTCATATGGCTCCTGACCTCGTCGGCGGAGTCCTTGCGCTCGTCGAGGAACTTGAGCCCCTCTTCGGTTATGGTGTAAATCTTCTTGCCGTCCCTCTCGGCAGCGTTGGCGTAGCCCATCTCCTCCAGCATCTGCAGGGTGGGATAGACCGCCCCCGGGCTGGGGGTATAAAGCCCGTGTGACATCTCCTCCAGCTCGCGGATAACCTCATAGCCGTGCCTCGGCTTATCTTTGAGCAGGTCCAGGATTACATACTTCAGGTCCCCTTTCTGAAAAGAGCTTTCCCGCCAAGGTCCCCGCGGGGGCCGTGGACCCTGCCAAAAGCCCGTTTTAAACCTAAACATTCCAGCCTCCTTTCCCCGTTGATATATCAAATAGTATCACGATATATCTTGATATATTATAATACTGCTTTATCCCCTTGTCAAGGGGTCCGGGGAGCAATTTTTAAAAATTGGTCTAGGACAGCTCGGAATGCTATAATAATCCCGGTCTTACCCCAACCTAGCAATGGGTATAGTAGATTAATAAAGTTCAGGAGGAGTTAAACCGATGGTAAACTGGGAGAAAAACCTGGCAAGGAAACCCCGCTACGAAGTAACCGCCGGCGACATCAAGGGCCGGCAGTACCCCACCATGACCCTGATGAGCAATGACCAGGTGCCGGGCAGCAATATCTATATCGAAGCCGGATGGGTATGGGACATGCCCGACCCCAACCCCCACATCTTTGAGCATACCCATAAGGAAGGCTATGGCGAGATTGTTCTCCACATCGGCGGCGACCCCAATAACCCTGAAGACCTCGGCGCCGAGATAGAGTTCACCGTCGGCGGCCAGCCCATCGTATTTGATACCACTTCGGGGATTTTCATACCGGGCGGGGTAAAGCACGGCCCCGTGGTCTGGAAAAAGCTCACCCGACCCCATCTACAGATAGCGATGGTCCTCGGCGCCGGCACCATGGCTGAGGCCGACCCCGGCGGGCACGTCAAGCAGAGGAACGAGGGTAGATAACTGCTGGGTGTTAATCGCCCAAGTCATACCCCGACTCGATTAACTCCTTCAGTCCCCGGCAGAATCTAGCCGCGGGCGCGCCTTCGCCTAATCGCTTTACGGGATGATTAAAAAGGTCGGACTAAACTAAAGGCAGGCTCAGCTTCTCCCGCAGCGCCTTGAGGTTGATAACGTCTTCCCGGTTATAGTCCAGCAAAACGGCCAAGGCACGGCGGTCGTAATTGTTCACATAGCGCCACCACAACTTCACCGCCTCGTGGCCGTTCATCTCCTTCAGCCGCCTAGGTATGCCCAGCTGGCGCTCCACCGCCTTGAAGCCGCCCCACAGGTTGTTCCGCCAGCAGTCGTACATCAGGTCGCAGTGCTCGAATATCTCCGCCAGGTCCACCCCCAGCCGGCTCTGGATAAAGGGCAGGTCGAAACGACTGCCGTTATAGGTATAGATAACCTCCACCCCCATCAGCACCTCCAGCAGGCTCTCCGCCGAGATGTCCTCGCCCACCAACTGCACAAAGCGGCTTTTATTTCCCCGGCAGAGGTGCACCCCCACCACCGTTATCTGGCAGTGCCGGGACGAAAGCCCCGTCGTCTCGATGTCTAAATAGGCCTCAAGGCAGGTCGGCAACGCCAACTCCTCATTGGCATTATAAACCAAATCCATCATCACCACTAGCGGACATCGGTGTATCTGATATAGACTGAAAAACGACCTGTCAAACCCCCAAGCAAAAACCCCCCTTGACAGAGGGAGAGCTTTGGTTTAGTTTTCTATTAAGTAGAGGGGGACTAGAGATTAGCCGTATTCGAAATCCAGCTACGACCCCTGTAATTAAGGACACCCCAAGAAAGGAGGCAAAGCCGGGAAGAACTTTATTTTATTAATATTGACAAGGGTGAGATTTCATTAACTAAAAAGGAGTGTAAAAAATGGCCGGAAAAACTGAGGGAAAATATGCCAAATACATTCTCGAATATGACCCTTCGATGGAGCAGAAAATTATGCCCTTCCGGGTGCAAAGGGAGGCGGGGTTTCAACCTCCCATGGAAACGTTTATGTGTATTGATGACTCGGATGCCAAAGGGTGCCATTACTACTGGGCTATGTGGTTTACGCCGGAACGTCCCTTTACCCTTAATATAGGACACCCGCCCCACACCCACAAGGATGCCGAGCTCCTCTTTCACATTGGGTCGGACCCGAAGAACCCTCATGACCTGGGCGCCGAGGTCGAGCTCTATCTGGGCAAGGAAATGGAAAGGTATGTAATCACCAAGACCTGCGTGGTCTATATCCCGCCCGGTCTTATCCATTGCCCGTGGCGACCTATGGTAACCCGCAAGCCCTGGATATTCATAGAAGTAAATCAGGGACTCAAGCATACCGAAAAAGGCTACCATCAGTTAATACCTAAGGAACTGCAAGAGAAATACCCGGAAGAGATGAAAACGATGGGCCAGCTATTTGTCGACGAGGGTTATTGATAACCGGACATGCCTAACTAAAGAATGGTTTAAAGTGGCTTATAAAATTACCGATGCCTGCCTGAAGTGCGGAGTTTGCGTACCCAAGTGTCCCGCGGAGGCTATTACCGAAGAGCTGAGCCAGGTTGAGTTTCACACCCGCCAGCTGACTCTGCACCATGTAAGCATCGATGCGGAGAAATGCAACGATTGCGGAACCTGTGTTTCCGAAGAATACTGGTGCCCGGCCCAGGCCATTGTCAAGGCATAAACCTTAAAACAAAAAAGGGAGCCTTTCGGCTCTCCCATAATTGACAGTTTCACATTGGAATTATAGAATACACGGGTTGGTAATAAGGAGGGATAGAATTATGAAGTCGAAGCTGATCTTAATAACTATCGCCATTATCATCCTTTTTGCCCTTCCTGCTTGTTGTTCTTCTTGTGAGTCATTAACAGCGGTACAGCAAATAGTAAGCTGTGATGCTTTCATGGAGAATAACCACTTTACCGGAGAAGTGGAAATAGCTGTTGACGGTGAATTGACAGTAGTATTGTGCTCAAATCCATCGACAGGTTTCGAATGGCCGGATTCAGCAGAAATCAGTGACCAAACTGTGTTGGAACAGACAGATCACGAATACAACGCTCCAGAAGGCGAGGGTGATGAACCACCTGCTCCCGGTACACCTGGTACAGAAACATGGACCTTCAGAGCTCTCAAGGAAGGAACGGCCGAGGTGTCTATGGAATACAGCCAACCTTGGGAAGGCGGCGAAAAGGCATGGTGGACGTTTGTCTTGACCGTAGTTGTTAAATAGCGTGCTATTGAAATAGTGGTCTTTCTACACCCTATTAGCAAAAAAGGGGGAGCCTTTCGGCTCCCCTTCATTTTTTAACCTCTAGGTACATTACCACTGCACGAACATGGGCATAACCACGTGGATATAGTTATCCACCCCCACCGGTTTGAGCACCCCGGGGCTGGAAGGGTTGGTCGTCTCCAGCGCCACCTGCGACTCGTGGAGCACGCTCAAGACATCGGTCAGGTACTTGCCGTTGAAGGCAATCTTAGCCTCCTCCCCCTCGACCATGGCGTCGATCTCACCGACATCGTCCCCGATCTCCTCGGAGCGCGCCGAAACGGTCACCTTACCCGGGGTCATTTCCCCGCCGGGGGCGACCACCAGGCGCACGATACCGCTGCCGTCGCGGGCGAATATGGAAGCGGTCTTGGTCGCCCTCAAAAAGTCGGCGACGCTGATAACCGTCCGGGTGCTGTACTTCTTGGGGATAAGCTGGGAATAGTTGGGGAAGCTCCCCTGAATCAACTGGCTCACCAGCTCGATATTCTTTAGTTTGAACAGGGCCTGCCCCTTCTCGGGGTTGACCGTAACCTCCACCGCCTTCTCCTGGTCAGCCATGAGCCGGTTCAGCTCGGCCAGGGTGCGCGCCGGTATGATGACCTCGGTCTTCTGGGCAACCGCCTGGGCCAGGGGCAGCTTATAGACGGCCAAGCGAAAGCCATCGGCCGCCGCCAGCGTCAGCGTATCGCCGTCAAACTCGGCGTCGACGCCGGTCAGCACCGGCCGGGACTCCTCGGTAGCCGCGGCGAAGGCGACCTGCCCGATCCCCTGCCGCAGCTCCTCCACCTCGACTTTAGTGGCGATGCCCACCTCCACCTTGGGTATAGGCGGAAAGTCCTTGGCGTCCACGCCGCTGATTCTGGCCTCAAAACGGGCGCACTTTAATCCCAGCGTCTTGGTCTGGGGGGAAAGGGTGATATCCACATTCTCGCTGGGCAGCGAGCTGATAAACTCGGCTAAAAGTCGGGCGGGAACGGTAATCGAACCCTCCTCCTCCACCTTGGCCCCAATCCAGCAGCTGATGGCCATCTCCAGGTTGGTGGCGGAAAGCTTTAATCGCGATTTGTCCGTAGCCAGCAGGACGTTATTGGTTATCGGGAGGGTGGTTCTGACGGCGACCGCTCTCCCCACCACGTTAAGCCCATGGTCTAGATTCTCTTGAAGACATGATAACTTCATGACGCACCCCCCAAAAAACAGGCTGCTTTAGTTAGTGTAGTATATACCAATAATTTCGTTTACTCAAGAGTAATGTCGCCGCTTTTGCCCCCACTTTTTTTGACCAGGCGGACATTCTCGATGCGCGCCCCCCGGTCAATCCCCTTGACCATATCGTAGATGGTCAAGGCAGCTATGGAGACAGCCGTCATCGCCTCCATCTCCACCCCCGTCCTCCCCGTGCTCTTGACGGCGGCGGTGATTTCCACGGCGCTTTTCTTCTCGTCCATCTCGAAGCCGATTTTGACCTCGTCGATTGGGATAGGGTGGCAGAGGGGTATCAGGGAGGAAGTCTTTTTGGCGGCCATAATACCCGCCAGTTGGGCGACGGCGAGCACATCCCCCTTCTCCACCCCACCCTCCTTTATCCGCTTGAAGGTCGCCGCCTGCATCCTGACCAGACCTTTGGCTATAGCCAAGCGCTGGCTTTCGGGCTTGCCCGAAACGTCAACCATTTTGGGGCGTCCCTGCTCGTCCATGTGGCTCAGTTCTTTCATGATTATCCCCCCACCTGGGAGAACGGGCGCTGGCGGGGGACTTCTCCCTCGGCGATATGGTGCTGCTGCGGCTTATTGGCCACCGCTTCCTCGATGAGCTTTTTCAGGCCCTCGGCGTCAGCCCCGCTGCGCAAAGGCTCCTTCAGGTCGACCTCGTAGTCGCTCATGAGGCAGGGCCGCAACTTGCCGTCGGCGGTCAGCCGCAGCCGGTTGCAGTTAAAGCAAAAGTGCTCGCTCACCGGGGTGATAAAGCCGATGGTGCCCCTAGCGTTGGGCAGTCGAAAATATTTGGCCGGCCCGTTGCCCACGCTGGGCAGGCAGGGCTCCAGCTGGCCCAGCTCCTCGATTCTCTTTCTCATCTCGCTGGCGGCGACGAACTGCGGCGCTTTATTCTCGCCGTTGACGGGCATGAGCTCGATAAAGCGCACGTGCCAATCATCGTCAATGGTCTTGGCGGCAAAATCGAGCACCTCGTCATCGTTCACCCCCGGTATCACCACCATGTTGAGCTTTACCGGCTCCAGCCCCACCCCCCGCGCCGCCTCAATACCCTCGAGCACATCGGCGAGCTCGGCGTCGCTGCGGGTAATCTCCCGAAACCTGTCCGCTTTCAGGCTGTCCAGGCTGATGTTGACCCGGTTTAAGCCCGCTTTCTTTAGCTCGGCGGCGTGTTTAGCCAGCAGAGAGCCGTTGGTGGTCAGCGAGATGTCGTCTATGGTCTTTATCTCGGCCAGCATCGCCACCAGCTCGGACAGCCCTGCCCGCACCAGCGGCTCGCCCCCGGTCAGCCTTACCTTGTCTATCCCCATCTCGGCGGCGGCTCTGGCTATAGTGTTGATTTCCTCGTAGCGCAGTATGTCTTCATGCGCCAGCGAGCGGACGCCGCCGACGGGCATGCAGTAGACGCAGCGCAGGTTACAGCGGTCGGTGACCGAGATGCGCAGGTAGTTTATGGGACGCTGGAACGAATCGGAAAGTCCGGTCATCTGTTATATTTCTCCTTAAGCAGTCGGCGGGCTTTCTCCGCCGCCCTCCCCCGGTGGCTTATCTTATTCTTTGTCTCTGGAGAAAGCTCCGCCATCGTCTTTTTCATTTCGGGCAGGTAGAAGATGGGGTCGTAGCCGAAGCCCCCTTCCCCCCTAGGCTCGAAGGCGATAAATCCGTCGCACTCGCCGATGCAAAGCTCGACATCGCCTTCGGGAGTGGCGATGGCGATGACGCACCTAAAACGCGCCGTGCGCTTCTCCTGAGGTACTCCCTCTAATTTAGTTAGTAAATAGCTTACCCTGTTCTCGTCCGAAGCCCCTTCTCCGGCATAGCGCGCCGAGAGCACCCCCGGCTCGCCCCCCAGCGCCTCCACCTCCAGCCCCGAGTCGTCGGCTAGAGTCAGTAGTTGGCTCTGGGCGGCCAGAGCAGTCGCCTTCAAGGTGGCGTTCTCCTCAAAGCTCTTACCCACCTCCGCCACCTCGGCGCTTACGCCCACCTCGGCAGGCATCACCAGCTCGAAGGGCACTCCCTCGAGCAAACTCTTATATTCACGCGCCTTGCCCTTATTGTTCGTCGCCAGGAGGAGCTTGGGCATATTATTCCTCCAGCTTGACGAACCGTCCTTTAAGTTTCTTGTAGACCTCGGGCATGGTGGTGTATTCCATCTCCTCCAGCGGCAGGCGGTGCGGCTCGAAAGGCCCGTGCTGGCGCATGTAATCGGCCACATCAAGGGCCTGCTGGCGGGCGTTATCGAAAGACTTGTCGGCGAACATATCCCTAGGCCCCACCAGCTTACCTCCGGAAAGCTGAAAGCCGAGGGAGGTCACCCTTGGCGGCCCGTCGAAGCGGGTCGGCGTGCTGTCCTCCACCGAAACCGGCATCAACGGCCCGTGGTGCGAGCCCCGCATCCACCCCTCCACCAGTAAGGGCAGGGTGAAAGGCTCCACCACCTCGCCCACGGCGGGGAAGTCCCCCTGCGAGCGCACGATGCAGACAGGGTCGTCCTTGCCCACGTACCTGCCGGCAATCAGCGACAAACGCTGGGTGGATGACGCCGCCGCAATCTCCCCGGTCTCGCGGTGATAGACCGCCTTCACCATGAAGCGCGAAGGCGCCCCGATGAAAACGAGCAGGTCGTAAATCTCCTCGGGCGCGTTGAAGATTATCTTCTTGCTCTCCTTGACGTCATGCACCTCGAAGGCAAAACCGCGGTGCATATTGGAGGCTATGACTAAGCCTATGGTATTAAAGGGGTCAGCGAACATTCTATATAACGGCAGGTTCCAGGCGCCCGCCGAGGTCTTGTCGGCCATAAAGATGACGACCGTCTCCGCCCCCCGCTCCTCGAACTCCATCTCGGCGACCCCCGGCCCCATCCCGCGCACATTGCCGGAAAAGGCATCAGCGAGCATGTCCTGCCCCGCCCCGTGCAGCTTCAGCTTCTTAGCCATATTGGTGCAATCGATAAAGGTGTCCCAGGCGAGCTTATGTATCTTCTCGTCCCCCTCGCCCTGCTGGTGGGTCATAATCAACTGCAGGTCGTCCCCGCACTTGGTTACGTAACAGTCGATAAGCAACCCGCTCTTCTTGGCCTTATCGGTGCACTCGCAGGCCAGCTCGATAATATCCGGATGGGAATCGGAATGCCCCACGAAGCCGCCGATATCGGCCTTGATTACGCTCAATGTGACCGCCATAACGCCTCCTTAGCCAAAATTTTTATTAACTAAAACTCGACGCCCCCCCGCGCCCCCACCCCCATATCGTATGGGTGTTTAATCTTCAAACACTCGGTAACCAGGTCAGCCGCCTGGACTATTTTAGTATCGGCGCGCCGTCCGGTAAGGATAAGCTCCACTTTCTGGGGCTTATCTTGAATGAGCTTAAGAACATCGTCAACGGAAATAAGTTCGAAGAAGACGGCCACGTTCACCTCGTCCAGCACCACTAGGTCGTACTTACCGCTCAGCATCGCCTCCCGCGCCGCCGCCAGTGCCTTCTCCGCCTCTTCCCTATCCTCCGCTTTGACACTCTTGGAGTCAACCAGATTGCCCGAGCCGAAGCTGGCCATGGTCACGCTTTTTATCTGGGAAAGGATGTGGAACTCGCCAGAGGGGTGAGCGCCCTTCATGAAGAAGACGATGTAGACCTTCAGCCCGTGACCCAGGGCGCGGACTACCGCCCCGATGGCGGCTGAGGTCTTACCCTTGCCGTCGCCAGTGAAAAGCTGAACCAGACCCTTGGGCAGCGGCTCCGGTGCCAAAGGACTATAAGATGCCTTATCGCTCAATGAAGCCCCTAAGGAAAACTAGAAGTGAGTTAAGTTTAACCAACCCCACCCCACCCTGTCAAGGAAAAACCCCGATTGTTAACCCCCAGCGATAGTGCTATAATTACCCCGAATCTAGAAGGAGAGTACCCAAACATGTCATCAACCGAAGACCTCATCGAGGAATATAAGAAAAAGAGGGCCAAAATCGAAGAGATGGCCTCCCCCGAAGCCATCGAAAAACGCCACCAGAAAGGCCAGTGGACGGCACGCGAAAGAATCGATTACCTCTTCGACCCCGGCACCTTCAACGAGATAGGCATATTCGTCAAGCACCGCACGACCCACTTCGGCATGGACAAAGCCGAAGTACCCGCGGAAGGCGTGGTCACCGGCTACGGCCTAGTCAACGGCCGTCCCGTGGTCGCCTTCTCCGAAGACTTCATGGCCATGGCCGGCACCTTCGGCGAATACCACGGCCTCAAGGAAATACGGGCTATTGACTTCGCCAAGGAGATGGGCTGGCCGCTGGTCGGCCTGAATGATTCTGGCGGCGCCCGCCTCCAGGAAGGTATGGACACACTGGAAATGTACGGCAACCTGTTCAAAGCCCAGATACGGGCTTCCGGCATCATCCCCCAGATAGCCGTGCTCATGGGCCCCTGCCTGGGCGGACAGGCCTACCACCCCATCATGCAGGACTTTATCATCCAGTGCCGCGAGACCGGCTTTATGGGGATTGCCGGCCCCGCCTTCGTCAAGACCCAACTCGGTGAAGAAATCTCCTTGCAAGAGCTCTCCGGCTGGAAGGCGCACGCCGTAAAGAGCGGCCAGACTCATATCGTCGCCGAAGACGATAAAGACGCGCTGGACAAGACTAAGGAACTCCTGGCCCTCTTCCCCTCAAACAACCGGGAGATGCCGCCCCACCTCCCCACCAAAGACGACCCTGAGCGGCTCTGTCCCGAGCTGGACAGCATAATACCCGACAAACCCACCCAGCCCTACGACATGTTCCAGGTAATCCACGCCATCGTCGACGACGGCTATTTCTACGAGATACTCAAGGACCACGCCAAGAGCGTTATTACCGGCTTTGCCCGCTTCAACGGCCGTCCCGTGGGCATCTGGGCCAATCAGCCCCTCTGGGCGGCGGGTATCATCGACTGCGACGCCGCCGATAAAGGGGCCCGCTTCGCCCGCTTCTGCGACCTCTTCAACATCCCCGTGGTCACGCTGGGCGACTGCCCCGGCTATATGATCGGCTCCGAGCAGGACTGGCAGGGCATCCTGCGCCACGGCGCCAAGCTGCTCTTCGCCTGGGCCGACGCCACCGTCCCCCTGATTTCGATTATACTGCGCAAGTCATACGCTGGCGCCCACTACGGCATGCTCGATAAGGGCATCGGCGCCGACCTCGTCTTTGCCTGGCCCACCGCCCGCGTCACCATCGTCGGTGCCGATACCGCCGCCAGCGTCATCTTCGCCCGCGAGATAAGGGAATCGAAGAACCCCAAAGCGACGGCGGCCAAGCGCATCAAGGAATACAGCGAAATCTACGAAAACCCCTACAAGGGAGCCGAGCGCGGCTACATCGACGACGTCATCATGCCCAGCGACACCCGTAAGGTCATCAACCGCTCGCTGGATATACTGGAAAACAAGAATAAGGATAACAAGGCGTTCCTGTCCCGACCCTGGAGGAAATACTCCAATATCAACCTGTAGGTGAGTTGCTACGGAAATCATCCCGGCCGTAGATATCCGCGGCGGCAGGTGTGTCCGCCTCTACCAGGGCGACTATGAGCGGGAAACGGTATTCTCCGAAGACCCCGTAGAAGCCGCCCTGCAGTGGCAGTCGCTGGGGGCCCCCCGCCTCCACATTGTTGACCTCGACGGCGCCGCCGAAGGCAGCGTCCGCAACATTGAGATAGTCACCGATATCGCCCGCGTTTTGCTCATTCCAACCCAGCTCGGCGGCGGCATCCGCGACCTGGAGACGATACATAAATTACTCAAGGCTGGCGTCGAACGTATAATATTAGGCACCGCCGCCGTCGAAGACCCCCAACTCGTTAAAGATGCCTGCGCCAAATACCGCGATACCATCATCGTTGGCATCGACGCCCTCAACGGCTATATCTCCACCCACGGCTGGCGCCAGACCACCGAAATCAGGGCAGCCACCCTGGCGCGCGCCATGACCCCCCTGGGAGTAAAGCGTTTTATCTATACCGATATCAGCCGCGACGGCACTCTCACCGAGCCCAACTTCACCGCCACCGCCGAGTTTATAGACACCATAAGGAAGCCCGTCATCGCCGCCGGCGGCATATCATCTCTAAACCACCTCAAGATGCTCAAATCCCTCGGCGCCGAGGGCGCCATCGTCGGCACCGCCCTCTATACCGGGGACATTGACCTCAAGAAGGCGCTGGATATTATAAGCTAGACGATATTACCCCACCCCCATTTATATCTCTTCCCACCCGCCACCCTTCTAAGGAAAAAGGGGGCAAAGCCCCCTTTAAACCCCCCAAATAAGGAGTTAA
>CAZRIU010000012.1:7805-17547 GCA_964600245.1 uncultured Dehalococcoidales bacterium | reverse complement strand
TAGCTGCAACATTATAAAAATGAAAGGTTTAAAAGTCAAGCTTGGTAGCGCATACGGGATTCGAACCCGTGATCTCCGCCTTGAGAGGGCGGTGTCCTAACCGCTAGACGAATGCGCCACCTAAAAAGGCTGGCTACAACCAGAGACATGTCCTGCTTTCTCTAAAGCCAGCCACCGCTATTATAACAGTGCCAAGCTGAAACGGCAAGACGCCCTGTTTCAGGCGCTCTTAGCTTCATCATCGGCCGCCTTAAATATCTTCGCCTCCCGCTCCATGAACTTCTCCCGGCCATCGGTGTACGAGGGCAGAACCCATTCCATCTCATTCAAGTTCGCCGTTATAATCGGCAGCCAGTTATAGGGTATGGATACCAGCATCCACCCCTCTTCGAATATCTCCTTTGCTTTCGTCCCGAAAGCCAACCCAGTAACCGTGTAGTTCACCTTGCCGCTCTGGAAGGGATAGATGTAAAGCCAGGTGCAGCCCAATACCCCCGTCGCCTTGGTCTCCCAAGCCTCGCCCGTGGAATAGCTCATCGCCCTGAGCAGGATTTCCGCCTGGCTGGGGGTAGCGGTAAGAACCAAAAGGTCGGGCTCGAAGGTCAATTTGTCTAACGGAGAGAAGACGACGTAGTTGACCAGCCCCGGCCTGAAGCGGGGAATGTACTGATAGATCTTATTGTTAGCCCGCGGCTCCTGAAAGATGCCGAATCTGGGTCCGATCAGCCCACCTTCCACGGCTAACGAAAAGTCTTCCATGCCCAGCACTACCTTGCCGACGCAGTTCTCGTTCTCACGGCTGAAGTAAAAGGGAGCGCCCCTCCGCTGCGCTTCCTTGAGCATCTCACAGAAAGGAATGGACTTGTCCAGTTGCTTGATTCCTTCTGGTTTACTCAGGGAAAACTTGACGGCGACGGGCGTATGCTTGAAATTGAACTTTTTGTAGATGGATAAATCGCTCTGAAGAGGTCTCATTTTAGCCTCCCAAAAATAAAATGGCTGGGGAAGAAGGATTCGAACCTTCCCTTACGGATCCAGAGTCCGCTGTCCTACCACTAGACGATTCCCCAGCACAAAAGGGATTATATCACGGAGCTAGCCTCCGGGCAATAACCTAATTTGACACCACCCGTCTTAATACTTATGCTAAAGCCATAAGAAAGGAAATAACTTGGCTGATTTAACCGTCCTGCAAAAGACCCTGAAAATCAAGTTCAAAAACAAAGCCCTGCTGGAGCAGGCCCTGGTCCACAGCTCCTACATCAACGAAAACCCCGGCATCGCCAGCGGCGATAACGAAAGGCTCGAATTCCTGGGCGACGCCGTGCTGGGCTTCATCATCGCCGAAGAGCTCTACAAACGCTTCCCCCAGTTCAGCGAAGGTGAAATGACCCGGGTGCGCTCCTCCCTGGTGAGTCAGGCCGCTCTCAGCCGCCTGGCTAAAGCCATCAAGCTGGGCGACTACCTCTACCTAGGCAAGGGCGAGGAGGGGGGTGGGGGGAGGAACAAGCCGGCCAACCTGTCGGGTGCTCTAGAAGCCTTAACCGCCGCCATCTTCCTCGACCGGGGACCGGCGGTCACCCGGAAATTCGTCCTCAGGCTGATGTCTAAAAAGATGGGTAAAGCGCTGAGCCGGGGGGTAGAAGCCGACTATAAAACCAGACTACAGGAGATCATGCAGGCTCAGCGGCAGCTAAAGCCTAAATACAGAGTGATAGAAGCCGTGGGCCCCGCCCACGACCGCCGCTTCACCGTTGAAGTAATGGTAGGCGAAGGCGTTATGGGACGGGGGTCGGGCAAAAGCAAAAAAGCGGCTGAGGCAGAGGCTGCCCGCGCGGCCCTAGACCAGCTCTGAAGTCAGCTTTACACCATTGCTCCCCTTTGCTAAACTTTAATCAAACAGGTCACCAGACCGTAACTAAGATAGAGGTGTGACTATGGGCCGTCGAGATTACCGACGTCGAGAAGCGAAGAAGCCGAAAAAGGACGACAAGAAAATAGCCCACCCCACTATCTTGACTCCCCCGGTCACGGTGGAGGTTATTAAAAAGGGGAAGAAGGGAAAAGAGGAGGAGGAATAGAGATAGCTGCTTACCAACAGCTCCAACAAAGCGGGGAGTTAAGGGCTCGGGGTCGCTCTGCCCGAGCCATCCTGGAAGAGTGTCGGCTCTGTCCCCGTGCCTGTGGCGCCAACCGCCTAGCTGGCGAGAGCGGCCAGTGCCGGGTCACCAGCCAGGTCATGGTCTCCAGCTACGGCCCCCACCTGGGGGAAGAAGCACCCTTGGTGGGCCGGAACGGCTCGGGGACTATCTTTTTCAGCTACTGCAACTTGCACTGCGCCTTCTGCCAGAACTACACCATCAGCCAGCTCGGCGAGGGCAGCCCGGTCAGTCAAGAGACACTGGCTGGCATGATGCTTTCGCTACAGGAAAGGGGCTGCCACAACATAAACCTGGTCAGCCCCAGCCACGTGGTGCCCTACATTCTGGAAGCCCTGGACATAGCGGCGGCGAAAGGGCTGAGCCTGCCCCTGGTCTATAACACTGGCGGCTACGACGCTATGGAAACGCTGAAACTGCTGGACGGTATTGTTGATATCTATATGCCCGATATGAAATATGCCGATAGGAAAACTGCCGAGCGGCTGTCGGGCATAAAAGACTACCCCAAAATCAATCGGGCGGCGGTCAGGGAGATGCACCGCCAGGTGGGCGACCTAAAGCTGGACGAAAACGGCATCGCCCAGCGCGGCTTACTGGTACGCCACCTGGTTTTGCCCGGGGGGCTGGCGGGGACTCAAGAAGTGGTAAAATTCCTCGCCAACGAGGTCTCGGCTAACACCTACCTCAATATTATGTCCCAGTATCACCCCTGCTATAAGGCTTTCGACATCCCCGGGCTTGACCGTCCCCTGAAAGACCAAGAGTTTAACGACGCCATCGACTTGGCCCGCCAGCAGGGCTTACATCGGCTGGACAAAGAGCAGTTTCCCCAATCATTGAGGTTCGTATTGAGGTAATATGCAAACGAAAGATTTAGCTGCGGTTAGAGTCATGGTCTACGGCGACGTTCAGGGCGTCTTCTTCCGCGCCTTTGCTGCCCAAAAGGCTAAGGGGCTGGGCTTGAAGGGCTACGTGAGCAATTTGCCCCGGAGGGACTCGGTGGAGGTTGTCGCCGAGGGAGAGAGAAAGCGGCTGGAAGAGCTGGTCACCTATCTTAATGTGGGGCCGCCGGCAGCCAAAGTGGAAAGGGTAATTACCAACTGGTCGGAACCCAGCGGGCGCTATACTGAATTCAGCGTAAGGTATTAAAGCGGCTAGCCCACCGCCGCCTTAATCTTCCAGCCCCACCCGGGCTTCCTTAATCAAATCGAGGTAATCAGTCTCCAGCCCCAGTGTTTTCGTGGCTTCGCTGTCCACTTCATAAGGCTCACCGACGAAGACTCGGCCGCACGGCTCAATAATACCCCGCGTCGGGTCTGTCTCACCGACGAACTTCTGGCGGGCTTCAATAATACCCAGGTCGAAAGGCAGGGTAAAATAGAGGTCGGCGATTACCTGGTCCATCCCCAGATCATATAAATCTTCCCACCCCCAAGGCATTTCACCCCCGTACTTGCTGCTGGGCAGCACCGAGAGCAGGTTGGCTATGCTTAAATGTCCCTGCCCCTCGATAACCTTCAGCGGCGCTACCGTTATCAGGTAGTCGCAGGACAGGATGACGTTAGGCACCCAGAATGTAGGCACGATCAGGGGCTTGGGCAGGGGGTTATCCACCTCCACCCAGACACAGTCCTTAACGTCCAGGGTCAAAACCCGCGGGAAATTATAGCCCAGACTCTGGTAGATGGGATAGACGGGCTCGCCTGACGGCGTGCCAGCCAGGATGAGTACATCGGCGTCACTGACCTGCCTGATGCTCTCAATTATCGCCGAGAGCATCTCCTGGCTGGTGCTCACCGGATAGGGCGTCGGGTAGGTGGCGCTGGGTTTAATCAAAACCCGCCGCGCCCGGGATATTACCGGTGGCGGTTCGAAGACGAACCCTTCGGCATCGAATATCAAGGCTATACCTCCTCGCCCCAATCCAGCATTATCACCTGCACCAAATCCCCCTCCTCCACACCAGGCGCATCCTCGGGCACAATCACCAGCCCGTTAGCCAGCGTCATCGAGGTCAAAATCCCCGAGCCCTGCGGTCCGGTAAGTCGGGCGAAATACTTGCCTTCGCGCCTTTGCACTATCGCCCGGGCAAAGATACGCCGTCCGTCGGTGTTCACAATCGGCTCTTCTATTACGGCTTCTATCATCGGCTTGGCCAGCTTCTGCCGTCCCATCATTTTGAGCATCGCCGGTCGGGCGAAGAGCTCGAAGTTAAGCATGGCGCTGACCGGATTGCCCGCCAGCCCGAAGAGGGGTATCTTCTTGATCCCACCCCCGCCACCCAGCGCCCGAATCATGCCGAAAGCCAGCGGCTTGCCCGGTTTCTGCCGGACCTGCCAGAAGACGACTTCACCCTCCTTAGCCAGGACGTCCCGCACGATATCGTAATCGCCCAGCGAAACGCCCCCCGAGGTTACCAGCATATCGGCATCCAGCCCCAGGTGGAGCCTGGCCACCAGTGAACCTTCCACGTCGGAGGCGATACCCAGTACCCTAGGAATCCCTCCGTAGCGCATAACCAGGGCCGCCAGGCTGTAGCTGTTGCTGTTGTATATCTTGCCCTTGGGCAGCGGTTGAGTGATATCCACTATCTCGTCGCCGGTGGCTAAGATAGCCACCACCGGACGGCGGATGACCTTTATCAGGCCACGACCCAGCGAAGCCAGCGCGCCGACCTCGGCAGGCCTGATTACCGTCCCCTTGTCCAGCACCATCATCCCGTTGGCGATATCCTCGCCCGCCCGCCGTATCTCCAGCCCCTTGGTTACCTCAGCCAGAATGCCCACTTCAGCGGAATCCGCCCCCCGCCCCGACTGGTCGGTATCCTCAAACCTGACCACCGCGTCGGCGCCCTTAGGTATGGGCGCCCCGGTCATAATCCTGACCGCCGTCCCCGGCTCAACCTTGGTGCTGGGAATCTCGCCGGCAACAACGGTGTCGATAACGCGCAGAATACGGGGCGACTTCGGGCTGGCGCCGCGGGTATCGGCCGCCCTGACGGCAAAACCGTCCATGGCCGAGTTATCCAGCGGCGGGATGTTGATTTCAGAGAATATGTCCTCGGCCAGCACCTGCCCCAGACAGCTCAGAGCAGGGCTTTCTTCTGTATCCAGAACTTCTATATGCTCCAGAATCTTCTCCAGAGCCTGCTCAACGCTTATCACTGCTTTGATATCCCCTTAGCCAGTTGCTCCGCCCTCTCCAGGTCAGCTCTGGTATTAACGTTGAAAAAGCTTAAGCGGCGGGGGTCGAAACGGTCAATCTCGTCGGTCTCCACATACCTGACCTTAACCAGCTCAAAGAGGGCGTTAATCCTTACATTTTTCTTCTGCTCCAGCAGCCGCTCTATGGGAGCTAAACAGCTCTTGGCGTAAACGGCATGCAACGGTTCCACCATATCGTTTAGACGGGGAACCACCAGGTCGAAGCCAGCCGTAAGCCCAAGCATATAACGGAGCAAGGCTGGATTGAGGAAAGGCATATCACAGGCGACAGTAAGGTTATAACGTGCTTTTGATGCAGCTAGACCGGTAGCCAGACCAACCAGAGCGCCTCGGCCCGGATAGGCATCAGCTACTATTCTAAACCTCGGGTTACCCAAAAACTGGGGCAGGGACTTACCTTTAGCTGTGACTATAATAATCTCGTTGCTAAAGGAACTGAGCTGGGTTATCACCCGTTGGAGCAAACTCTGGCCATCAACTGTCTCAAGTGCCTTATCCCGTCCCAAACGTAAACCCTTGCCCCCGGCAAGAACGATACAACCTATTTCCAAAATATACTTCTCAGTCCCCCTAACCTCACCCCCATATTTAATTATACCACCACCGTCAACTGCCCAAAGCTATAATGCCGGTTTAAGCACGATTATTTGGCCGGCTTCGGGCAGCTCTCCGGCCTTAAATTCCACCTGGCTGGTATCCAGCCACTTTACCTTGGCTTTGCCTCGCAAAAATTCATCCACCCCAGCGATGCCGGGCAGGCCCTTGTCCGTCCGGTAATGCATGGGGATAATCACCCCAGGCTTTAGCTGGTCACAGACCTCGGTGGCAGTTTTGGCACCGAGGGTAAAGTAACCACCCACGGGGATGAGTAAGATATCAACCCTGCCTATCTCCGCCTTCTGCTTATCGTCGAGCAAATGGCCCAGGTCGCCGAGGTGGCAGACCTTAAGCCCGTCCACCTCAAAGCAGAAAATAATGTTGCCACCCCTCATCCTCCCCCCCTCGTCATCGTGATAGCTGATAATACCCTTAAACTTTATGCCCCTGGCGGTAGAGACTTCGGCCCGTCTCATCACCTGGGGGTTGCCCTCGACGGCGGTCACATTACAGTGGTCAAGGTGGTTATGGCTTACGGTAACGACATCGGCCGTTGCCCTTATCTCCCCGTAGGTCAATTCGGGGCTGGTAGTGTAGGGGTCGGTTATTATCTTCACCCCGCTATCCGAGGTGATAATAAAAGCGGCATGACCCAGGTATTTAATCTTCATGCTTAACCCCCTAGAAGTAACTACCGACTGATTTTATCGCCTCGACGACCAAATCGGCGGTCTGGGCGAGGTCTTTCAGGCTCAAAACCTCCACCGGGGTATGGATATAGCGGGTGGCGACGCTAATCACCCCCGAGGGGATACCTTCCCGCGTCAGGCTGATGGCGGAGGCATCGGTGGTGCCGCTCTCGGTGACATCCATCTGGTAGGGAATGCCCTTGGCTTTAGCCGTTTCGCGCAGCCACTCAAGCACCCGGGGGTGGGTAATCACCCCCCTCCCCCCGGCATCCATCACCGTAATTGAAGGCCCCTTGCCGATTTCAATGGCAGAATCGGTCTTCTTTATGCCCGGGTGGTCGCCGGGTATGCAGGTATCGAGGGCAATGCCGACATCGGGGTTGAGCCCGAAAGCCGATGTACGAGCGCCCTTAAGCCCGACCTCCTCCTGGACGGTGAAGACACCGAATACCGAGTTCAGCTTCATGCCCGCGATCTGCTGCAGTACCGCAATCAGCACCGCCCCACCGGCACGGTCGTCAAAGGCTTTGCCGGTGACTCTATCGTTGGCCAACTCCGTCAGTTTTCGGTCGAGCGAAGCGGTCACTCCTGGCTCGACGCCCATGGCTATAGCCTCGTCACGGGACGAAGCGCCGACATCGATGAACATATCCTTAGCTTCTATCGCCTTTTTCTTGTCCTCGCTCTTCATCACATGTACCGGCTTGGAGCCGATAACGCCGGTAACCGTACCCTTCTTGGTGTGCAGCAATACCCGCTGGTTGACCAGCGTCTGGTCGAACCAGCCCCCCACCTTGGCGAAACGGACGAAGCCATCATCGTCGATGTACTTGGCCATCAGCCCTATCTCGTCCATGTGGGCGGCTAGCATCACCGAGGGCGACTTCCCCTTCTTGGTGGCGATTAGATTGCCGAAGTTGTCGACTTTAAGCTCGTCGACGCACGACTCGACCTCTTTCTTAATAACCTCCCTAACGCTACCTTCATACCCCGAAATCCCGTGGGCGTTAGACAACTTCTCCAGCAGGTTTTTCATCTTCTTAATGTCCGTCATCTCCAAATAACCCCCTGTCTTCAGTTCGTTGCTCTTCTAGCGACTCGCCTCCCTGACTACTTTATCCAGCACCGGGGTGATATCCCGCGAGCTATCCACGGCGTAGTGCTTACGGCTGATTTTTTGCACTGAGGGCTTCATCTTACGGTAGACCTCCCAGTCGGCATCCGAGTTATCCCCCACATTTCCCCCGTTCTTCCTGGCTTTAAGCCGCTGGTAGACCAGCTCCGGGGGTGCTTCCACCCGCACCAGAATCAGCCTGGCATCGAGGCGGTCGGCGATGTTGTAGAGGCGTTCCCGGTCCCGCTCCGAAAGGTTGGTGGCATCGAGGATGAGGGGAATGCCTTTCTTAAGCAGCCTTTCGATGAGGAGGTGCAGTGTCCGGAAGAGTCGGGCGCTCTCCTCGGGGCTGTAGCTCGGTGGTGAGAAGAGCATCTTGCGCAGGGCGTCGCTCTCCAGGATAACGAAGGGCAGCCTCTCGGCCAGTTTGGCGCAGAAGTAGGATTTTCCCGTTCCCGGCAGGCCGCTGACGACGACAAAGGGCGGCTTGACTACCGGCTCAGGGAGTTCCCCCAGCCCATCAGTTAGCCGCTGCAAGTCGGAAACAAGCTGACTAGCCACACCCTCATTATAGAAGGTTTAGCCTGTTTTGGCTAGACATAATAGGGCAAAAAACGAGGAGATTACCTTAAAGCGTCGTCGAAGAAATCGGTCACCCGGCTCATATACTCTTCGGGGTAGGTGAGGTAAGCCTCCACGTGACCGATATCGGAGATTAGCCAAAGCTGGTTTAGCGGATTATTAGAGGCTTCCAAAAGGCTGTGGGCATGCGCCACGGGCACAGTATCATCAAGCTCACCATGGATAAAGAGGATGGGGCGGGGGGCAATATCGCCCACCACCTCAACCGGTTTGATGGCGGTAAAGTCAACACCGTACATCATCTTGACCATGAAGAGCAGGGGGCGAAGGAAAAACTTGGGGAAGCGGGTGCGTTTGCAAAACTCAGGCTCAATCATATCATTCAGGTCGGCATAAGCGCTGTCGGAGACGATGGCGTCGATACCTTCACAGTCGGCGGCGGTCAGAATGGCCGTCGCCCCTCCCATGGAAAAGCCCAGCACCCCGATATCCTCAAAGCCCAACCCCACCACATAGTCAACGGCACCGCCCAAGTCCCTGGTCTCGTAATAGCCCGCCGACATCCTGTCCCCATCGGATTCGCCGTGCCCCCGCAGGTCGAACATGAGGACGTTGTAACCGTGCCCCACCAGCCCGCAGGCGATATCCAGCATCTTGGCGCCGGGGTCGGCTCTATGCTGCTCAGCGCCATGCACCATGATAATAATCTTATCGCCACCTTCAGCGGGCAGATACCAGCCGTAAAGGGTCAGCTCGTCAATACGGCTGGGGAAAGAAATCTCTTCATAGTCAAGCCCGCAGAGAGACGGGGTCTCGGTAACGGGCACCCTTTCGATGGCGGTCATCGAGTGCCCCAGGTAGACCGAAATCCCCAGAAAGGCAGCGATTGCCGCCAGAACGATAGCCAGAATTACCTTCAGCCACCACTTCAAGGCCTATGCACCTCCGGCGCTTTGCCCATCGCCAATTACTAATCCTCATAAAAGGCCAACCCCAGCGTGCCGGTGCCGGTGGCGTAGCCCATAACCGGGCTAAAGCTGGTAAGCCAGAGCTCAGCGCAGTCGAACTCGGAGGCAACCCGTTCCTTCAGCTTCTCGCCCTCTTCCTGGGCAAAGGCATGCATCACGGCCACGTGAACCGGGTTTTGCCCCACCTTCTCCCTCATTTTCTTAAGCATACGCTCTATGCCCCGCTCATGACTCCGCACCACGCCCATAAAACGAACCACGCCTCCGGTAACGGTGAGTATCGGCCTGATACTAAGCACCGAGCCGGCCAGGGCGGCTAGCTTGGGTATGCGCCCGGTGCGGTAAACATGGCGGACGGTATTCATGAAGGCAACCAAGGCAACCCTGCCCTTCACCTCCTCGGCGG
>CAZRIU010000012.1:0-7705 GCA_964600245.1 uncultured Dehalococcoidales bacterium | reverse complement strand
CGGACGGTATTCATGAAGGCAACCAAGGCAACCCTGCCCTTCACCTCCTCGGCGGCTTTAACCACCTCGGCTAGGCTTTTGCCTTCCTCAGCCGCCCGCGCCGCCGCCAGGGCGACAAAGCCCTCGGCAGCGGTGACCGTCTGTGAATCCACCACCTCCACGGAAAGCCCGGGAATTTCTTTCTTGAGGCGCTTCTTAACATCCAGTACGCTGTCATAGACCACGCTCAGCTTGGAGGAAAGGGTGATGCAGACAATGCTGTCGGTTTCCCGGCTGGCGGCACGGCAGGCTTCCATCCACTCCGTGGGATTGCTCCCCGAGGTCTTAAAGGCACCCGGGTCTTTCAGGAACAGCTCGTAGGCTTCATCGGGGGTTACATCCACCCAGTCCCTATAGGTCTTATTCTCGAAGTAGAGATTAATGGGGGCAATCCTGATGCCGTACTGCTCCACCAGCTCCCTGGTGAGGCAAGCTATGCTGTCAGTAATAACGGCTACCTTTTTAGCCATAATAAAGCGACTCCTCAATCTCCGGGGTAAAAGGAAATCCCGATTACCCCCGGCCCGCAGTGAACCCCGGCCACGGGGGCGAAATCATTTATATAAACCTCAGCGCAATCAAAAAGCGATGATAGCTGAGCCTCAAGCCAGCGTGCTTCTTCGAGCACATTGGCCTGTTCTATACTCACATGCACCCGCTGCCCCTTACCGACCCTCTCCTGCATAATCCCCAGTAATCGCTCCAGCGCCTTCCGTCTGGTTCTGACTCGCTCCAGCGGCTCCAAAACCCCAGTGGAAGGAGGTACTTCTATGATGGGTTTAATGCTGAGCAGAGTACCTGCCCAGGAGGCTGCCTTACCAATGCGCCCTCCTTTGGCCAGATACTTAAGCGTATTCAATGTAGCTATCAAAGTGACCCGGCTCTGCACATCCTCGGCTGTCTTGATAACTTCAGGCAGAGACTTGCCTGCAGCGGCCGCCTTGGCCGCCGCCAAGGCGACAAAGCCGTAAGCCCCCAACGCCGTCCGCGAGTCCATAATCTCTATCGGTAGCTGCGAAACGCTCTCCCTAGCCGTCAGTGCTGCTTGCAACCCCATATGGCTGAACGCCGCGGTTACCAGGATGCAGGCTATAGCATCAGCGTCTTTAGCTACCTTCTGGTAGGCATCGACGAAATCCTGGGGCGACGGGGCTGATGTCGTCGGTAATTCCTTAGCCTCACCGAGCTTGACGTAGAATTCACTCGGCACCAGGTCTACGCCGTCACGATAGACCTTGGTGCCAAAGATAATAGTCTCCGGCACCAGCTCGATGTTATATTTCTTTATCAGCTCCTTGGGCAAACAGACCGAGCTATCGGCGACCACTCTGACTGCAGACACAGCCAGGCACCTCCTTTTAGCTAACGGCACAAACTACTCAGCGCCTCTGGAAAATGTTAAGCACTATGCTTTAGCGTTCGCTCCACTAGAGCCGGGCTCAGCAGTAGAATCAGCATCACTAATATTAAAGCTAGAAAGGCAGGTACACTGAGCCTGCCCTCGGTATAATAGGCGATCATGGTCAGGGTTATTAGCCCCGAAATTACCAGGACTGATATCCTCAGCCAGCGTTTTCTCAAGCGAATAAAGGTGGTGACGGCCACCCCCAGAGAGAGAAAGGTCAACCCGATCCAGGGGGCAAACTCCTGAAGGCGCTGCAGCCAGTACTCGGGCATCCTGTCCACCGGCTCAACCGCCAGGAACCAGCCGATGATAATCGGCAGCGGCAGCAACATCAGCGAGCTGTATAACCAGTCCTGCTTTATCGTCTTAAGCGTAAAGGAGCAGACCAGCCACAACGCCATGGGGATGTAGATGATTATGGCAACCCAGTCCCAACCACGCGGCAGATAGAGCAGGAGCAGGCCGGCAAAGACCACCGGCAGCAGGGAATAACCCAGCCAGGAGAAAAGCCAAGAAGGTTTACCCCGCCACCACCCGTAGACCACCACGCCGAGAACCGCCACCAGCATGGCTAACAGCCCGATAATACCCTGCCACCAGCTGAGGGCAAAGAGGAGACCGAAAAGCAGGTGGGGCATAGCGGCAAAAAGCGCTTGAGCCCAGCTGCCTTGGCTATGACTCTCATATATCTGGCGGGCAAGCGTCTTGGCTGAGCCCATAAGCGTCAAACATGTCTTGGTCGCCTCTTCCTCTGATAGCCCCGCCTCCTTCAGCTCCTGGAGCTCATCCTCGATATGCGTCTCCAGTTCCTGGATGACCTCATGCTCTGTGGAGCGGTCAAGCTTCAGGTTCTCCCTCACCATTTCCAGATAGTGATTCAGAGCCGTTACCACTTCATAACCTCACATCTTCAGACTCGGGCTGGATAATCAGGTTCATCGCCGCCAGGAAATCCAGCCACTGGCTCCGCTTGGCTTCCAGGCTGCGGAGTCCCTTTTCCGTGATATGATAATATCTTCGCTGCCGCCCGTTGGGCAACATCTGCCACTTGCCCTCGATTAAGCCCGATTGTTCCAGGCGGTGCAGAGCCGGATAGAGCGTGCCTTCCTTAAAGCGGAAATAGCCTTCGCTCCTGCGCTCCAGCTCCTTTATAATCTGGTAGCCGTACATCGGCTGCTGATCCAGCAAGCAAAGAATCAGGGAATCAAAGCTGCCCTTGATAAGTTCGCGCCTTTGTGTCATTCGATTTACCTCGCTCTCAAACACCTAGTAACCCTATGTATTACTATAATAATACACAGCACCCCGCTTTGCAATATGTACTAAAACAACAGAAGGGATCAAATGGAGCTTTTCTAGGGGGAGAACTTTCCCAGAATCAGGCAGCCGTTGGTGCTGCCGAAGCCGAAAGAATTGGAGAGGACAATCTTTACCTTGGCCCTCCTGGCTTCATTAGGTACATAGTCAAGGTCGCACTCTGGGTCGGGCGTCTCGTAGTTGATGGTCGGTGGAATAATACCATGGTTAATGGTGAGCAGGCTGGCTATAGCCTCCGCCACCCCCGCCCCGGCCCACATGTGCCCCATCATTGATTTATTGGCGCTAATCGGTATCTGGTGGCTGCGCTCGCCGAAGACCTTCTTTATGGCCTTGGTCTCGGAGAGGTCGTTGAGCGCCGTCGAGGTGCCGTGGGCGTTAATATAGTCAATCTGGTCGGGGGAGATGCCCGCGTCTTCAAGCGCCAGCCGCATGCAACTGGCTGCCCCAGCGCCGTCTGGGTCGGGGGCGGTTATATGATAGGCGTCGCTGTTCAGGCCATAGCCCAGCACCTCGCCGTAAATTTTAGCCCCCCGCCTTTGGGCGGACTCCAGTTCCTCCACTATGACCACCCCCGCCCCCTCACCGATGACAAAGCCGTCTCGCCCCTTATCGAAGGGGCGGCTGGCCTTCTCCGGCTCATCGTTCCGGGCGGACATTACCTTGAGCGGGTCCAGGCCAGCAAAGACCAGCGGCCTTATTGCCGCCTCCGTGCCGCCGGCAATCATGGCATCGACCTCGCCGCGCTGGATAACGATAGCGGCGTCGCCGATAGCGTGTGTCCCCGAGGCGCAGGCGGTCACCGTGCACATATTAGCTCCCTTAGCCCCGAACTCAATGGCGACCTGCCCGGTAGCCATATTGCAGAGGAAACTGGGCACAAAGAAGGGAGAAATCTGCTGCCGTGCTCCCTTAATCAGCAGCTCGTGGTTCTTCTCTATGCTTTCTATGCCCCCCATAGCCGTACCCACCGACACCCCTACCCGCTCATCGTTGGCGGAGGTTATCTTAAGCCCCGAATCCTCCAACGCCATTCGTGTCGCCGCCAGGGCAAAGTGGATAAAACGGTCGCCTCGCCTCACCAGCTTGCGGTCAATAAAGTCATGGGGGTCGAAACCCTTGACCTCACCGGCAATTTGGGTGCGGAACTGGCTGGCATCGAAATGGGTAACAGGCCCCACCCCCGATTTCCCCTGGCACAAAGCCTGCCAGTTTGCTTCCGTGCCCACCCCCAGCGGGGTGAGCAGGCCCATTCCGGTGACGACTACTCTTCGCTTCATCTAAGCTTTTCCTTGGCAATCCTGCCGTCGGCGGTCTTAGGCAGGGACTCGGTAAAGATGACCTCCCTAGGCACCTTATAGTTAGCCAGGTGCTCCAGGCAAAACTTCTTTATTGCCGGCTCGGTAGTCTTTTTTCCCGCCTTTAACCTTACAAATGCCCTAGGCGTCTCCCCCCTCGACTCGTCGGCGATGCCCACCGCCGCCACCTCGGCCACATTGGGGTGACGGCCGATTATTTCCTCAATATCGCTGGGGGAGATATTCTGCCCCTTACTAATAATCATGTCCTTCTTCCGGCCCGCGGCCAGAAACAGCCAGCCCGCCTTATCCAGCCAGCCGATATCACCGGTATAGAGCCAGCCGTCTTTGATAACCTCCGCCGTCGCCTGGGGGTTATTATAGTACTCGTTCATTATCGGCCCCCTGACCACAATCTCGCCCGTCTCGCCCGTGGGTAGCTCTTTGCCTTCGTCATCTACTATCCGTAGTTCCCAGCCGGGTAGCGTTTTGCCCACCGAGTTCGCCGGCCCATTCCCGTCGAGGGCGGTGCAGCTAACGTGCGCCGCCGATTCGGTCATCCCCCAGAAGTTAACCGGGGTCAAGCCGATGTACTTTTTTACCTTCTGGGCAATTTTGGCCGGCATAGCCGCTCCGGCCGTGCCCCAGAGACGGAGTGAGCTCAGGTCGTGCTTCATCCCACCGGCTTCGATAGCCTCCACTATCAGCCCGTGAACGAAAGGCACCCCCATAAACATGGTAGCCTTCTCTTTTTCGATAAGCTCGAACAGACTATCGATGGATAGCCCGGGCAGCATTACCACCGTACTGCCCTTGGTAATAGCCGTCATCATTATCACCACCAGCCCGAAGGCATGGTGCATGGGCAGGGCGAAAAGCACCACGACATCTTTGTCCGTCTGCTTAAAGCTGTCGCCCGATATAGCCGATTCCTTGACCAGCGCCCCGTGGGACATAGCCACCCCGCAGGGATGGAAGGCAGGCCCCGAGGTGTAGGCGATATGGGCGATATCTTCAGGCTTCGGCTCCACCCCAATCGCTGAAGAAGAGCTCTCGGCCACAATCTTCTCGTAGCTGAGGAACGCCCCCTTATGCTTGGAACCGAGGTCGACAACCCGTTCCACCGACTGGAACCTGTCCATCACGGGAGACAGTAGTTCCAGGCAGGGGCTTTCCGTGACCAAGACCTTTGGTTTAGAGTCTTCGCACAGGGAAACCAGCTCAGTGAGCTTATACTTGGGGTCGAGCAGAGCGGCTACCGCGCCGATTTTGATCACGCCAAAGTAGATAGCAACGAACTCAGGGCTGTTAGTCAGCAGCAGGGCGACGCGGTCGCCTTTGCCCACCCCCATCCTCACCAGGGCATTGGCCACCCTATTCGAGGCTTCGTCCAGCTCGGCATAGGACAGCCGGCGCTCACCCATGACGATCACCGTCTTGTCAGCGTAGCGCTTCGCCGCCCGTTCCAACATCTGTTTCAGGTTCATTTTTTAGTCTTTTCTAGTATCACCCTGGCATCTACGGCTAAAGCACCATCGCTGTAGGCAAAAATTGGGTTGAGGTCAAGCTCCCTGACCTCAGGATTTTTCTCGACAAAATCAGACACCTTGAGCAGCAAATTCTCCAGGTAAGATATTTTCACCGCTTCCCCTCCCCGGTAGCCTTCGAGCAGGGGATAGCCCTTTATCTCCCTGACCATCTCAGCGGCATCCCTCTTAGCCAGGGGAACAAGCCGAAAGGATACGTCTTTAAACACCTCCACCAGGATTCCACCCAGCCCGAACATTAAAACGGGGCCGAACTGCTCGTCCTGGGACATACCGATAATCACCTCAACGCCAGGACGCGCCATCTTTTGCACGGCTACCCCCAGAATCTTGGCTTTGGGGTGTTTTTTCTTGGCCGCGGCCATAATGTCGTCGTAGGCTTGCCCTACCGCCTGAGCACTCTCCAGCCCCAGCCTAACCCCACCGGCGTCGCTTTTGTGTATGATATCCGCCGAGGCTATCTTCAATACCACCGGAAAGCCCAGCTCTCCGCTTATGGATATGGCTTCTTCTTTGGAGGTGGCCAGCCGCGTCTCGACCACGTCTATTCCCGCCTGCTTTAGAAGCTGCTTGGACTCGACCTCGGTCAGCACCGTCCTGCCTTCACCTCTGGCTTTGGCTATAACCTGTCCGGTCAACAAGCCCCCCTTTATAGGACTGGGGTAAACTATAGCAGATTTTGGCCCATTTTTAAAGCTGACCGAACTGGTGACAAAACTCGCTTTGCCCCCCACCCTACCCACATGCTAGAATAAAATAGATATGAAAATAGTGAAGATAAGCCATGTTTTAATCGCCCTCATTATCATCCTGAGTCTTGTCGTGGGAGGCAGCTGTGCGCTATTTGATAATAACGGCTCGGCACCCCCCGATTCCTCAACAGGCCCAACTAATCCCATCGACCCCGGCTGGACGCCGCCCGCCGTAGAGGACGAAGACTCGGCGCTGCCCTCTATCGCCGATGTGGTGGCTCTGGTCAAGCCTTCGGTGGTGTCAATTAATACCGAGTACGTCAGCTATGACATCTTCAACCGCCCCTACGAACAGCAGGGGGCGGGCTCGGGGTGGATTATAGCTGAAGACGGACTTATCGTAACCAACAACCACGTGGTGGAGGGAGCCCAGAGCGTCACCGTGACTCTGGCTGACGGCAGGACCTTTACCGCCATAACCATACGCACTGACCGGCTCAGCGACCTGGCGGTAATCAAGGTCAACGCCAGCAACCTGCCCGCAGCTGAGGTGGGCAGTTCCAGCATGTTGAGGGTGGGCGACTGGGTAATAGCCATCGGCAACTCGCTGGGTCTGGGCATAAGCGCCACCAAGGGCATTGTCAGCGCCCAGGGCATTTCCCTTTCGGTATCGGAGGGGCAAACCCTGGACGACCTGATTCAGACCGATGCCGCCATCAACCCCGGTAACAGCGGCGGCCCGCTGGTGAATATGGCCGGAGAGGTGATCGGCATCACCAGCATCAAGGTTGCCCAGGTGGGCGTTGAGGGCATGGGCTACGCCATCAGCAGCGATTCGGCCATGCCCATAATCGAGGAACTGATTCAGAACGGCTATGTGGTGCGCCCCTGGCTGGGGGTGGTGCTCTATACCGTCGACGAGTATGCCGTAATGACCTACGGGCTGGCGGTAGATGAAGGCGCCCTCATTACCGGGATGGCGACGGTAAGCCCCGCCGCCGAAGGCGGCCTGGAGCCCGGCGACGTCATAACCAGCTTTGACGGCGAAGCCATAAACAGCGCCGAGGGGTTAGTCCAGGCGATACACTCCAAGGAAATCGGTCAAGAAGTGGAAATAGTCTTCTGGCGGGGCGATAGCCAGCACACCGCCTACGTCACACTGACGGAAAGCCCCCCGCCTTCCTAGCTTAGCCGCTTAACCCCCAGCCTTATTTCGTGGCCGCTCAGCTTGTGGGTTTCACTATAAGCATCTTTTTCGGGGACGCCCTCAACAAGCTGCTGAGATAGTGTCTCCTGCTTGATGTAGTCGGCAAAGTCGGCCATCACCTTTTTGATATAGTCGTCGCCCTGGTAGTAAGTGGTGATGTGGTCGGCGATGTCAAAGCCCGCCGAACGACGCATGGTCTG
>CAZRIU010000011.1:13588-18284 GCA_964600245.1 uncultured Dehalococcoidales bacterium | reverse complement strand
GGCACTATCGAGCGAATTCAATGGGTACTGACAAGACTATTTCGTTGGCAGCGTGCGAGTCTGACGTTCGTAGTTCGGAATAAGCAGCTATCAGCTTTCCCGATAACAGTTGGCCTAGCGTTTTGACACCCTGATTCTTTACAAAACTCCTTGGCAGGGAAGGCCTTCTAGCTTTGGTAGGCCGTGCAGGTCTCGAACCTGCGACACCCTGATTAAAAGTCAGGTGCTCTGCCAACTGAGCTAACGGCCCACTACAACGAAGCCAGTTTAGCAAATCCCACCCCTCCGTGCAACTTAAGACAAGACTGGACTCACACGCCTTATCCACCTTATAATTATAGGAACTAGGTCAGAGGTGACTAAGGAAGGGCCGGTGCGCGAACTAACAGTAGGTCAAGCCCGGTTAGTCATTGTCCAGGGGGACATTACCCGCCAGGCTACCGATGCCATCGTCAACGCCGCTAACCCGGGGCTGATGGGCGGTGGTGGTGTTGACGGCGCCATCCATCGAGCGGGGGGACCGGTCATACTGGAGGAATGCAAGCAAATCGTGGCCAAACACGGGCGTCTGCCCACCGGCCAGGCGGTCATCACCACGGGCGGAAGGTTGCCGGCAAAGCATGTTATCCATACTGTCGGTCCTGTCTGGCGTGGTGGCGATAATAACGAAGCGACTCTGCTAGAGAGTGCCTACCGCGAGAGCCTTAAGCTGGCAGCGGCACACAAGCTAACCAGCGTCTCCTTTCCCTCAATAAGCACCGGTGCCTACGGCTACCCGCTGGCTGAAGCCGCCAGCATAGCCCTCAAAACAGCGGCCTCTTTTCTCAGCAGCCAGGCAACCTCGCTCAAAGAAGTGGCCTTCGTTCTCTTTGACGCTAGGACCTATCAGGCTTATGCCGCCGCTCTGGAGGAGACAGCATGAAGATAGGGGTGCTCTCCGATACTCACGCGAGTTCGTTTGCCCAGCTCCATGAGAGGATATTAACCGCTCTGGCTGAGGTCGACCTGATAGTCCATGCCGGCGATTTTGTGGCCAAAGACGTCCTCGATGGCTTAAAGCAGCTAGGGGAGGTCAAAGCGGTGTGGGGCAATATGGACTCGGACGAAATAAAACGGATTCTCCCCGAAAAGGAGTTGCTGGAGATAGAGGGCAGGAAAATCGGCATCATTCACGGCTGGGGCAGCCCCCACGGCATCGACGACAGGGTAGGGAATGAGTTTAGTGGAGTTGACATAATCATCTACGGTCATTCCCACTATGCGCAGAACGAGACCAAAAACGGCGTCTTTTTCTTCAATCCGGGGCAGGCCAGAAACTCCTTCGGCATACTGACCATCGGCGCCGAGGTCAGCGGGGAAATAATAGAGCTTTAGATAGGGGAGTAAGCTAATGGCATACAGAGGTCAGGGTTCCAGTCCCATCGCGGCCTGGCTCTTAATCGCAATCAACCTGGTGCTATATCTGGTCAGGGTTATAAACCCGGACTTTGCTTTCAACCTGGGGCTGTATACGCCCGAATTTTGGGACAGGCCTTGGACCCTGGTTAGCTGCATGTTTATCCACGCCAACATCTGGCATATCTTGGCCAACATGGTAACCCTCTACTTCTTCGGTAGCTTCCTCAATAGACTATTGGGGACAACGAAGTTCCTCATCGTCTACTTTGCCGGCGGCATACTGGGCAGCATTCTTTTCCTACTCCTGCCGCCGTCGGAGGCTGCCTTAGCCGTAGGAGCTTCGGGGGCTATCTTCGCCCTGGGCGGAGTCCTGGCGGTAATGAGACCCCGGCTGCGCGTCATTGTTTTCCCCATCCCCGTCCCCCTTCCTCTTTGGATAGCCATCATCGGCATATTTGTCATCTTTTCCTTCCTCCCCAACATCGCCTGGCAGGCCCACGCTGGCGGACTGGCGCTGGGGCTGGTTGCAGGCTATATCTTCCGGAGGCGGGAACGCTACCGCTACTATTGACTGGGGGGTAGGCGATAAGCTACTCTAATCCTAAAAGATGGGAGATTGAGGGCATGAGAAGAATAGTGATAAGCCATGAAGACGTAATTGGCCGGGCTTTTATGCTTTTCGTACAGACGTCTCGGGCGGTAGCCAAGAAATCCGACAACCACTTTTTAAAGAGCTTGCATTTGTCCACAGTTAAATATCTCGTACTGAAAGCCCTCTCATTAAGTGGTGGAACGTTGACCCACGGTGATCTTGCTAACTGGACGGGTACAGAACGAAATAATATCACCGCTCTGGTCGCACGCCTGCAAAAAGAAGAATTGGTCACCTCTGAACGTAGTGTTAAAGACAAGCGATTCGTGAATGTCATACTGACCGAGAAAGGTCGTGATTTGCTTGGACAGGCTAATCAGGTGGCGCAAGATATTGTGGATCAGTTAATGGAGGGCATCGATAAGCTGAAGGCAGCCCAGTTGGAAAGGCTCATGATGCTCCTCCAAAAAAATATATAGGAAGTTTCAGAAAGCATTAAAATTCTAAATAAACCTTCTTGTCTAAGCAACTGAGAATGCCTTCTGTCTGATTTCTATTTCCGGAATCCAGATAATCGCTTCACCTGTGCAACATTCAGCCTCGCTGTATAGCTAGCCCCAGAATCTGAGGTATCGCCCTCGGGAACCAATCTCTCGCTCTAACCACCTGCCATTAATTAGAAACCCCCGACAATTCTGAGGGCTTTGGTTAGGTAAAGTGAGGATAATTGGTATTGACAAAGTGTGATTGTCTCGTTAGAATACGTCACCAGTGAACTATTCATATATGAGTTATAGTTTGCCAGCCAGCATAGTCTCAGCGTGGGAGGGGAAAACACGGGCTAGAGCTATCGGCACGGTAATCGAGGCAGGGGGTCCTAAACCACACTGAAAATGAATGAATCTGACTAGCAAACTAAAGTCACAGATAAAATTATACTAATGTGCTATAGACATGATTTCATATATGAAGTATTACTATATATAGAGGATGAACGTTGAAGTCTTGTAAATAGATTAAGGGGGTGGTTGCATTTTGCAGGTGAAAGTGAGTAGAGGCGCAGGGCACTATGCCCTGGGTCGAGGGGCGATAAGGTAATCTTAAAAAGAGAGGAGGTGATAAGAAGTGAAAACTTTAATTGCAACGATTCTCGCCGTCACCCTGCTGGTTACGCTCTCAGGGGTGGCTCTGGCAGCCAAACCTGATAATAACTGCACCACGATAAAGGATGGGATATTGACGTATTCTACCGGCCACTATCTGGAAGATGAGCCAATCCCAGTAGGCTACGATATTTTTGGTTATAACTACCAGGCCCACATGTTTAATGGCTATTACTGCAATGCCTATCTAGGTAGAGTTGGTTTCCCGCCTTACGAGGGTGATGCTGAGGCATACTTGGCAGCTAACCCTACAGCCGCGAGTCATTGGACTTGGCCCTACCGCGATGTGCAGCTTATGATGAAGTGGAGCGACACCTGGCTAAGCAACAAGGACTGCAACGATGACGGCAAACTTGATCGAGGGTATGCTTGCGACCCAGATAACGCCAATAGTTCCGCCTGCGAAGGAGCTTGGCTTACCAACCATCAGCGAGGTACAGACGAGGATGGTAATTGGACCTACTACGTAAAGATTGTCTGTCCGCCTGGTGGGGTAGTTGACGAAGACGTAGATGGCATTGACGACAACACCGGTGCGCCAACCATTTGGGGTGGATATATTGTTCTCCAGAGGGTGGATAGTGGCGAGGGTGCCACCAACTACGCTCAACCGGTAGGTTTCGGCGCCTACAAGTAGCAAGTTCCTAGTTGGGACAGGGGGCGTTAAACCGCCACCCGCAAATGGTCACTTTGGTGGTGGGCTAATAGTGAAACTGGCTTTCTAGGTCAGCTTCAAGCATTTGTGAAAGAGGGCGGCAGGCAATGATAAATCAAGCCCCGAAAAGATTTTCCGCTGTACCTCATGTCTAGGGATAATGAGGCAATCTTAAATGAAAGGAGGTGATAAGGAGTGAAAACTTTAATTGCGACGATTCTCGCCATCGCCCTACTGGTTACGCTCGCAGGGGTGGCTCTGGCAGATAATCCTAATGGCTGTACCACGATAAAGGATGGGACTCTACTTGATAGCAAAGGTAACCCTATCACAGTTGGTTACGACCAGTGGGGATATAATTACCAAGCTCATGCATACAATGGCTGGTGGGATAACTATTCACGTCCAGATACCGTATATCAGGGTACATGGGGTGCTCCCGGCGAAACTTGGCTCCGTATGAAGTGGAACGATGCTTGGCTTAGCAACAAAAGTTGTGATGGAGACCTCTATCTTGATAGGCATTTTGGCTACTCAACTTACATTGGGTCTGGAGCATGGTTAACGAATCACCTGATTGGCTGGTATACGGGTAGTGATGGCAATGTCCATCAATGGAATTCCTTTGTTAAGATTGTGGCAGCTCCCGCAGATGCCACCAAAGTTAGCGGAGTTTGGTATGCGGCTGATGGTACAGAAATAGGGCCTGATATTTGGGGCTCCTTTATCATCATTCAGGGGCTAACTTCAGACCCATACGGCGAATACCCCGGCAGACCCAATCCAGAAGAGTTTATAGATTACCTATCTCCATTAAGACCCGGCCTTGGTAATTGGTAGAAAGAGCTATAACATTGACTAAGGAACTAGAAAGGGGAGCAGAGTCCA
>CAZRIU010000011.1:0-13488 GCA_964600245.1 uncultured Dehalococcoidales bacterium | reverse complement strand
TTGGTAGAAAGAGCTATAACATTGACTAAGGAACTAGAAAGGGGAGCAGAGTCCAGGCTCTGCTCCCCTGCTTTACAGTAATCGTATTGAACATTACTTCCCATCGCATTCAGCAGGTCAATGGAGGTATTGACAACACTTCATAAGTGACTTACACTCAGGCCGCAACACGAGAAATGTGTTACCTTTTGGCTGCATGTAACAACTGTCGAAGTTCCCAAAGGGCAGAAATCCCACAAAGAACCCTGCAGAACCTAGCACCGCGTGGGAAGCATGCCCTCATTACGGAACCACTCTACTTGATATAGGCTGAAATCCTGTTGGGGAAAATGGCTTCTCCTTTCTTGACACATGAGGGGCGAGTGTTGTAGATTTTTTCAGGTGAGCCGACCTGGATTAGATTTTATTACAATAGGGGGGAATTGAGATGACTGAAGCCAAGTATACTCAGGCAACAGAATGGCCGTACCCGGTAAATTACGGCAAGGAGAATGAAGATGTTGCCGATGTCCTGGTCCTTGGTGGTGGCATAGCTGGATGCCACGCGGCTATAAGTGCCGCTAAACGGGGAGCAAAGGTCGTTGTTATTGAGAAGGGATCAGTGATAAGGAGTGGTCTCGGTGGCACCGGGGTTGATCACTGGCACCTTGCCTGCACCAACCCCCACTGTAAGATTACCCCGGAAGAGATGATGGAGATAGTTAAGGGATTTGGCGATTATTTCTACCTTGAATATGGCAATGGAATTACCTGTTACATCACCTGTAAAGAAAGCTATGATGCCCTTCTTGATTGTGAGAAGATGGGGGTGAAGGTCAGAGATGTCGATGACGAATTTGTCGGAGCCCCCTTTAGAGACGAAAAGACCAAATTAATGTTTGCCTATGACTACGAGAGCAAACATTGTATACGCGTTAATGGGGGAGTGAACATCAAGGTTGCCCTGTATAATGAGCTTAAACGGCTGGGCGTGAAAATCTATGACCGTGTTATGGCCACCAGCCTGCTAACTGAAGGGGGCAAGCAAGGGGCTAGGGTTGTCGGTGCCACTGGGATAAATGTACAAACCGGCGAATTCTACATCTTCAAGGCAAAGGCTACCCTACTCTCTACGGGCGCGCCCGCCGGGCTCTGGATATTCTCAACAGAATTAGCCGGTGCTCCTCTATTCCAGGAGCCCAACCTCACCGGTGAAGGCACGGCTATGGCCTGGCGGGCTGGAGCAGAGTTAACTATGCTGGAGAGAAGCTCGTCGATGGTAGCCTCCGGTGGTTTTAGCTATCCGATGTATGGCACCGGTAATGCCCACAATACCTGGTATGCCTGCACCATAGTTGATGCCAATGGCAAGGAAATCCCCTGGGTTGACCGGGATGGTAAAGTACTGAAAACGGTGTCAGAGCGATACCGCCCGGCACCTGGGCAGAAAACCTTTTTCTACGGTCGCATGTCTCCCTCCTATGAAATCTGGGGGCCAACCCTCATCCCCGACCTACCCGAGCGTATTATCAAGGGCGAGTTTAAGCTCCCACTTTATGCTGATTTGCCCAGCATGCCTGAGCACGAGCGGAGGGCGATATGGGGCCTAATGGTAGGCAATGAAGGCAGGACACGCATCCCAATATACGATAGGTACTCAAAGGCCGGGTTTGACCCCGACAAGGATATGCTTCAGGCAAATGTTATGCCTCCCGAACATTATGTCTTTAGCGCCTGGTGGGGGGCATATGGGCCGCGGCAGTGGCGAACGGGAGGATTTGCTGCCGGCGGTGGACTGGCCTTTGACTGGGACCTTAAGACCAGTCTTGAGGGTTTATACGTGGCGGGAATGACAACATACTCCGGTGGAGACCACTCTGTAGCCGCCTGCTCTGGAAGATATGCGGCTAGAAAGGCAGCTAACTATGCGCAAACAGCCGGGGAGCCCGTCATTGAAAGGAAGCAGGTGGATGAGGAGAAGGCCCGTGTCTACGCCCCGGTAAGGCGAAAGGATGGAGCGGGGTGGAAGGAGTTACGGGCTGGGCTATGCCGAATCATGCAGGACTATTGCGGCGAATATAAGAGTGAGGAAACGCTGAAAACGGGTCTGAGATGGTTCAACAGCATTAGAGAGAGTGAGGCGGCAATGGCTTACGCCCGAAATCCGCACGAGTTAGAGCGTACCCTGGAATGCCTGACACATATTACCGTGGGGGAAATAATAATGCATGCCTCTTTAGCCCGGAAGGCGAGTAGCCTGCCCTTAGAATTCAAGAGGCTGGATTATCCCGAGATGGATCCGCCGGAGTGGAACAAGTTCGTCACCATCAAGCTGGAGAACGGTGATGTCAAGAGGGGAGAGCTGCCTATCAACTACTGGCTCCTGTCACCTAATGCCCCCACATATGAAGAGAATTACCAGAAGCATTGTGATCTTTAAAAAGCTCATGGGCTATAAATATCACATTAAAGGGAGTAGCTGATTATGTATAACAAAGCCTATATGGTACCCAATCCGATGACGCCAAACCAGGCAGTATTTATTAATCCTGAGCTCTGCAGCGGCTGCAATGAATGTGTGAACGTGTGCCGGTCAGATGTGCTGTTACCCAATCCGGAGAAAGGCAAGCCACCCATAGTAATGTATCCTGATGAATGCTGGTTTGGTGGTTGCTGCGTTGCCCACTGCCCTGTACCGGGAGCCATTAGGATGGAGCATCCCTTAAACCAACGAGCAGGCTGGAAGCGCAAAGAGACCGGTGAATACTTCCGCATTGGCATGAAAAATCCACCACCGCCTAATACTAGGCCGCCGGTTGGCTGACAGCCTAAGGAACCAGCCAATGCCCACGGTGAAGACGCCATGGTGGCAATATCGCTAGGAAAGGACGGTTAGAAGCCAATTGACAGTAGAGAAGAAATGGGCGGATTTATCCCCGGAGGAAAAACGGGAGGAGCGATTCAAGAGGTGGCTTTCGCCTGATGTAAAGTTCTCCAGCGCAGAAGCCGAAAAAGCCTACAAGGTAAGATTAACGAGGATAATCGACGCTATCCAGCTTAGGGAGCCCGACCGGGTACCGGTTAATCTGCCCGTAGGCTATTTCCCGACTTATTATGCCGGGATAACACTCCGGACGGCCATGTATGACTATGACGAACTCCGCCGGGCATGGCTGAAGTTCATGCATGATTTTGACGATATGGATATGTTTGGTGGCCCCGGTCTTGTCATTCCCGGCAGGGTAAGCGAGCTAGTTGATAACAGAATATCGAAATGGCCGGGCCATGGTCTTCCGGCTGATGCCAGATTTCACCAGTTTGTTGAAGGCGAGTATATGAAGGCGGACGAATACGATGTCTTCCTTAATGACCCGTCCGATTTTTGTCTTAGATTCTATCTGCCCCGCACACTCGGAGCCCTAGAGCCTTTCCAGAGGCTTTCTCCCTTCACGCACACCTTGGGGATGCCGACCAATTTTTTATTATCGTGCACAATGCCGGATATCCAGGCGGCTTTTCAGGCCATTGCGTCTGCTGGTAAAGAACTGGGAAAATGGTGGCAGGCTGTTTATGACTGTGACCAGAGGGTGACGGCAGAGGGGTTCCCGTCTATGCGGGGTGGTATGGCCCATGCACCCTTTGACATCTTTGCCGATACACTAAGAGGGACCCGGGGGATAGTCATGGATATGTACCGGCAGCCGGACAAGCTGCTAGAAGCCATGGAAAAAGTAATACCCATGAATATCGAGGGGGCAGTGTTGGCTGCCGATGCCTCCGGAGGTCCGGTAATATTTATGCCGTTGCATAAAGGTGATGATTCCTTTATGTCCGACAAGCAGTACGAGACCTTCTACTGGCCCACCTTGAAAAAGGTTATTTTAGGCTTGGTTGATGAGGGCCTCTTGCCCATGTTATTCGCTGAGGGAAGCTATAACAGGCGTTTGGAGGTTATCAAAGATTTGCCTAGGGGCGCGGTGGTGTGGCACTTTGACCAGACGGATATGGCCAGAGCCAAAGAAGTCCTCGGCGACGTTGCCTGTATCGCCGGGAATGTACCTGCCTCGCTGATATGTACCGGTACGCCCCAGGCTGTTAAAGAATGCTGCCGCCAGCTTATCGAGGTCTGTGGTAAAGGTGGTGGTTATATCTTAACCGGTGGGGCATCTGTTGATAAGTGTAATCCGGATAATCTGCGTGCCATGATGGCAGCCGCCAAAGAATATGGCACCTACTAGATAAAGAGAGGCTGTCTTCCAGTATAGCAAGCTCAAATAGTTTCAGTTAACCCATGTGGGCCCACCTCGACCCTTGTGGCGGTTTTCTTTTAGGTGAGCCCGCTCTATTTTCCTACCTTTGTCATGCATCGCTTCCTTTTGGAGTATTGACAAGCGTAGTATTGATAGTATAATTGCAGTTGCTAGACGGAATAATTTCAAAACTAAAAAGTCTCGCTGAAGAAAGGAGGCAAACAATGATTCAGGTAGGGGTGAAATAGTTTCTGGGGAATTCACAAAGGAGGCATGTTTTAACAATGAATAAGTTACTTATTTTTTTATTAGTGTTAGCCCTGATAGCAGTGCCCTTATGTGCTGCCTGTGAAGAGGAAGTAACACCACCGGTCGATGGAGACGGAGTAACGCCACCAGTCGATGGAGATGAAGGACCGGAATACGGCGGCATCATGAAAGTCATTGGGGGTACCTTTCCCGCGAATTTAGGATATCCACCGGAATTCACCCCTACTGACAGCATATACGCCCTGCCCGCCCTAGAAAGACTATGCGAATGGGATGAAACGGGGATTCAAATCCCAGTGTTAGCTGAATCATGGGAAAGCGACCCGGATAACCTGACCATCACCTGGTACCTGAGGGAAGGCGTTACCTTCCATGACGGGACACCCTGGAATGCCGAGGCATGCCGATGGAACTTCCAGTTGGCATTGGATGGGGGCAGGTTACCTTATGGTCAATTCATAGAGTCCCTTGAAGTTGTTGATGAGTACACTCTCACGATGCATCTCACCTACTACACCTGGTACATGATCGAACAATATGGGTGGGTCATGAATATTTCGCCGACAGCATTTGAAAATGCCGGCGCCACCCTTGAAGAGCGTACAGATTGGGCTCGCTCAAACTCAGTAGGGACAGGCCCCTTCCAAGTTGTTGATTTTCAACGAGATGTCCTCCTGGTATACGATAAGAATGATGACTACTGGCGGGAAGGCATGCCCTACCTCGATGGTATCGAAGCCCGTTTAATTCCAGACCCCGTGACCGCCGCGGCCACGATGGAGGCGGGAGATGCGGATATGTGGGTATACGCGCAAGCCGTACAGAGTATTCTTGACCTAGAGGCAATGGGGCTTACGGTAAATAGGGGGACTGGCTTGGCTGGCATGTTCTGGTCGCTCTTGCCTAATTCCAGCAACCCCGACTCACCACTGGCCATAAAAGAGGTACGCGAGGCAATAGAGTATGCCGTTGACCGCCCGGCCATAGCCGAGATGCTGGGATACGGCGAGTGGGAACCACTTCATCAGATGGCTTCCCAGGACTGGCCGGGTTATGTTGAGGGTTATGACCCCCGACCGTATGATCCGGCGATGGCCCAGCAGCTGCTGGCTGATGCGGGTTACGAGTTTGGTGAACTCGAGCTCTCGCTACTGGCCATGGATTCGCCTCCGGCACGGGATGCTGTCGCCGCTATACAGGCCTCTCTGGGCGAATCAGGCATTATTATTACACCGGATATTGCCGACTTTGGCAGATACATAACTTCTCTCTTTATTTTTGGCTGGGATGAACTGGCATTAGCTGCGTCTGGAATAAACCCCGACGCCACCGACGTATTCGTCCATTTTGGCCCCAACCCAATGACCTTCATGACTGGTAGCATCTATAAGTCACCCGAATACCTAGCTCTATGCACCGAGGCGCTGGACCCCCCGTATGCAGATGCCTTTGAGGCCATGGATAAAATAAAGGAAGCAGTAGAGCAGGCCGGTGAGGATGCTATGATTGTCCCACTTTGGAGAGACTGGAGCGTGGCGGTGATGCAGCCCTATGTTCACAGCGATTATTTCATGATACACGGTGTCATCTGGACCCCGTATGACACTTGGATGGAACCACATTAAGCAGCCTGAATAAAAAAGCCGGGTGATTCATTCTCATCCCTGGAATGGGGTCGGGGGTGAATCACCCGGCGCAAAGAAGAAAAAGTAATTCTTTTCTAGTAGCTAGCCTGAAGATCATTTAGACAAATCTTTGAGGTCTGGGCTGAATACTGGTTTGTGCCTGACCGAGAAGATTTCTTAATGCCGACCGGGGTTTAGTATGACAACATATATTATCCGGCGACTGCTAATAGCATTGGTCGTTCTTATCCTGGTGACCCTGATTGTTTTCTTTGTCATGCGGTTGCTGCCCGGCGACCCGGTACTGATTTACGTGGCTCAGACTGCGGAGTTTGAAGAAATGCCCCAGGAAAAGATTGATGAACTCCGGGCTGAGTTTGGTCTAGATAAGCATATAATGGTGCAGTATGCTAACTGGGTGGCGGGCGTCTTCCGGGGGGACTTAGGCACCTCAATATTTTACCGAGAGGATGTGGGCACGCTCATGCTTGAGCGTTTCCCCATAACCGTTCACCTGGGTGTGCTCGCCTTTATAGTCAGTGCCGTTTTCGGCGTCCTGGCGGGGATGGTGGCGGCGGTGAGGCGGGGCAAATGGTTAGATAAAATGGTCACACCTCTGACATATGTCGGCCTGACCATACCCGTATTCTTGCTGGGGATATTGCTGATATACGCTTTTGGCGTCAAGCTAGGCTGGCTGCCCATATCGGGCTACACCTCGCCACTGGATGATTTCTGGTTGAGCACCAGGCAGGCGATTATGCCCGTCTTCTGTCTGGCTATTTTTGGTGTGGCGGCTAACGCGCGCCAGATGCGGTCGAGCATGCTTGAGGTTACCCGGCAGGACTATATTCGCACCGCCTGGTCCAAGGGCTTGAAAGAACGTGTGGTCATAATGAGGCATATGTTGAAAAACAGCCTCATCCCGGTTATTACCCTGATGGGCGTTAGTGTCGCCATCCTCTTTGGCGGCCAGATACTCGTTGAGAGGGTTTTTGCCATTCCCGGTGTCGGCAGTTTACTGGTCACCAGCATTTTTGGCCAGGACTACGTAGTGGTACAGGCCATTACTTTGATTATTGCCGTAATAATCTTGTTGGTCAATTTGGTTGTTGATATATCCTATGCTTGGCTTGACCCCAGGATACGTTATGGCTAGCGAGTGTAGAATATGGTAGAAAAACATACCAGCGAAATAGCTTTCTCAGAAGCTCCGGTCCGCGTCAGCGAGTGGCGGCGCTTTCGGCGGGTATTCTTTGAGCGTAAGCTGGTTACCTTCGGGCTGGTGATATTATTGTTGATGGTGATTGCCGCCGTCTTTGCCCCGTTGCTGGTACCCTACGACCCCTATCAGCCGGGCAAGGGTGAGTCGTTGCTTCAACCGTCAACGAAGCACCTGCTGGGTACTGACCTTCTGGGCAGAGATACGCTAAGCCGGCTCATCTACGGCGCAAGGACGGCGCTGATGGTTGGCTTTATATCGGTTTTTGCTTCTTTCTTCATTGGTGTTCCGCTGGGGATAATTGCGGGATACTTTGGCGGCATTACTAATATGGTCATCATGAGGGTTATGGATGCAATTATGTGCTTCCCGATGCTTTTACTGGCCCTGTTCCTCGCCGCCGTGCTAAAAGATTACTTCAGCGGCATCTGGGTCGTTATCATCGCCCTGAGCATCGCCATAATACCTGGATACGCCAGGGTAACCCACGGACTGACCTTGAGCATCAAGGAAAATGATTATATCCTGGCCCAACGGGCTATGGGCTCCAGCAACATACGGGTGATGTTGGGACATATCCTGCCCAATGCCTTTCCGCCGCTGATAGTGCTGATGACGATGCAGCTGGGGGCTTTAATCCTGGCCGAAGCCGGGCTCAGCTTCTTGGGCATCGGCATCGATCCACCAGGCGCGGCCTGGGGAGCCATGGTTTACGATGGCTATAGATATTTAGCCAACCATCCGGTGCTTTGGCTGGCGCCCGGTATTGCCATTGCGCTGGTGGTGTTTGCCTTCAATATAGTGGGAGACGGCTTGAGGGATGCCCTCGACCCCAGGCTTAGAGGCTTACTCTAGTGATAAGGAAAAGAGCATGGCGGAGTTATTGAAAGTAGAAAACCTGAAGACCCAGTTTCACACCGAGAGCGGTGTGGTCAAGGCAGTTGATGGCATTTCCTACCACATCGACGAGCGAGAAATAATTGGCCTGGTGGGGGAGAGTGGTTGTGGTAAATCAGTCAGCCAGCTTTCGGTGATGCAGTTAATATCCACGCCGGGTAAAATCGTTGGCGGCGAGATTATCTTCGAGGGTAAGAACCTGCTCAAGTATAAGGCTTACGGACCGGAAATGCGTTCCGTTCGCGGTGCCAAGGTAGCCATGATATTTCAGGAGCCAATGACCTCGCTCAACCCGGTATTGACCATTAATCAGCAGTTAACGGAAATGCTGGAGTTGCACTTGAAGATGAGCAAGAAGGCGGCTAGGGAAAGGGCGATCGAGCTACTAGGAATGGTGGGTATCCCCGATGCGGAAAGCCGCATCGATGATTATCCCCACCAGTTCAGCGGCGGCATGCGGCAGAGGGTGATGATTGCTATGGCGCTTTCCTGCAACCCGAGGATACTTATCGCCGATGAACCAACTACATCTGTGGATGTAACCACCCAGGCACAGTTATTAGAGCTAATGAAAGATATGGTTGATCGATTTCAGGCCTCGCTGGTTATTGTGACCCACAACCTGGGCGTCGTGGCTCGGTATGCACAGAGGATATATATTATGTATGCCGGGCGCATCGTCGAGGCCGGCACCACCAAGGATATATTCGGCAAGCCGCGCCATCCATATACTATAGGACTGCTCAGATGCATACCCAGGTTGGATGAGGAGGAGGGGAGGAAGCTGGTTCCTATCGAGGGCCTGCCGCCTAATCTGATTAACATGCCACCCACCTGTGCCTTTCTACCCAGGTGCTCTTACAAGATTGAAAGGTGTTCTCGAGAGCCCTGGCCTCCGCTCAAAAATCTGCATGGCCAGCACTACGTCAGCTGCTATGCTAATACCGAGGAGAGGGATAAATGAGCCCACGGCAAGATGAGGCTATTTTAGACATCAGAGACCTGAAAATGTACTTCCCGGTTACCAGGGGCCTCCTGCGAAGAAAGGTGGCTGATGTCAAAGCCGTTGATGGCGTCACCTTTAAACTCAGGAGGGGTGAAACGTTAGGATTGGTAGGGGAGAGCGGCTGTGGCAAAACCACCATTGGTCGCTGTGTTCTTAGGCTTTATCAACCCACCGCGGGACAGATTTTGTTTGAGGGGGAGGATATTTCATCGTTACCGGAGTCAAAGATAAGACAAATCCGCTGCAATATGTCGCTCATCTTTCAGGACCCCTACAGCTCGCTGGACCCCCGTCAGAGCGCCGGCAGCATCGTCGGCGAGCCGCTAAAGATTCACCATTGGGTTAGTAGCCAGTCCGAATATAACGATAGGGTAGAGCAGCTTTTTCGCCTGGTTGGCTTGGACCCCAGCATGAGTGGCCGATTCCCCCATGAGTTCAGTGGTGGCCAAAGGCAACGTATTGGTGTGGCTAGGGCACTAGCTTGCGAGCCTTCCATGATTGTCTGCGACGAGCCCATTTCAGCTTTGGATGTTTCCATACAAGCCCAGATAATCAACCTGCTAGAGGAATTACAGGAAGGGATAAAGGGGCTGACCTATCTCTTCATCGCCCATGACCTTTCGGTGGTGAGACATATAAGCGATCGGGTGGCGGTGATGTATCTTGGCCACATAGTGGAAATTACCAAGTCAAGAGAGCTTTATGAGAACCCCCTGCATCCCTACACTAAAGCGCTGCTTTCCGCAGTGCCCATAGCTGACCCCTTTGTGGAGGAAAAACGTGAGCGCATTATCCTGAAGGGAGAGGTACCCACCCCATTGAACCCACCGTCCGGCTGTAGTTTCCACCCTCGCTGCTTCATGGCCGTACCGGAGTGCAGCCAGGTGGTACCACCACTGCGCGATGTCGGTGCTGGTCACGAGGTTGCCTGCATCAGGGTTTAACGTACCTTTGAAAAAGTAACCAACCAGTTGTAGACTGGTACTATTAACTCGACTTTTCAATAAGGAGGATAGACAAATGAGTACATGGCATGATTATTTTAAGGAGCAAGGTCACGCACCAGATTGGCCGTATCCTATCCGCTTCGACCAGGAGCAAGAAATCGATGCCGATGTCCTGGTGATTGGAGGCGGTATCGCCGGTTGCTGGGCGGCCATCAGTGCTGCCAGACAAGGATTAAATGTGGTTCTAGTGGAAAAGGGGGATACTATCAGGAGCGGTGCCGGAGGTCCGGGATGCGATCACTGGTGTGATGTTCCGGCAAATCCCCTCTCAAACGTGGATCCGGATGAATGGGCACAGCACATGGCCGAGCGACCATACTGCAACGGCATTGGCATCCAGATACAGTGCCGCGAAAACTATGACACCCTGCTCGAACTGGAACAGATGGGCGGCAAAATCAGGGACACCGGTGATGAATACGTGGGCGCCAAGGGCCGGGATGAGAAGACCAAATTCATGATTTCCCCGCGCTATGGTCGAATACATAGTTATCTTCCCGTGGATGAAACGACAAAGGGGAAAATTTTCGCCAGTAATCCGGAACAGAAGAGGAACAACGTGGTAATAAGGGTCTGGGGATCCACTTTTAAACCCGTATTAAAGAAGGAATGTCAGCGCTTAGGGGTCAAAATCTTTGACCGTGTGATGATGACCAGCCTGCTGACCGAGAACGGAGTCCAGGGTGCCCGGGTAGTCGGGGCCACTGGCCTCAACAGCCGTACCGGCGAATTCATGATTTTTAAATCTAAATCGGCTATCCTCGCCACCTCCGGAGCCGGGTCGATATGGCTGATAAGTACGGAATTAGGCGGGTATTGCAACATGATGTCCCGAACCATTACCGGCGACGGCACCGCCATGGCCTGGAAAGCCGGGGCGGAACTGACCACGATGGAAAGTACCGGAATCCTGCGTATTGCCACCGGCTATAAGCATAAGTGGTATACCGGGGCAGGTGACGCCAGTTACGAGAATGTCCCAATCGTAGATGCCAACGGTAAAAGAGTGCCTTTTCCGATACAGGGCTGGGTTGATTGGGGAGCCATGGTCCCCTTCCCCGAAGTTGAGCAAGCTGTCCGGGAAAAGGTTCTTAAAGGTGAATACGCGCTACCGTTCTACGGTGATTTCCCAGCCATGCCAGATGTAGAAAGAAGGGCTACCTGGAATCTGATGCTGGGAGAGGAATCTACTACCAAAATTATCATCAAAACCTTCAACAATGCTGGCTATGACCCCAGCCGGGACTTACTCCAGAATTACCGGTTTATTGAAGGCAGCAGTTTACCGCAATGGCGGGAGGCCAGTTACGGTGGTGGTCTGTTAGTCGACTGGGACTTGAAAACCACTCTTGAGGGGCTATATGCCGCCGGAACGCAGATGTTTGCCCCCGAGGACCATAGTTATGCGGCGGCTACTGGCAGATATGCCGGCCGAAAAGCCGCAGCCTATGCCCGGCAGGTCGGTGAACCAAAAATATCACGGGAACAGGTCGCCCTAGAGAAAGCCCGGGTTTATGCCCCGGTTAAACGCAGCAGCGGCATGGAGTGGAAAGAGCTGCATGCCGGTATTGCCAGAGTCATGCAATATTACTGCAGCGAGTTTAAAACCGAGAATCTTCTGAATATGGGGCTGGGCACCCTGCGAAAAATCGAGGAGGAATCGGTACCTTTACTTTTTGCTCTGGACCCGCATAAGCTTATGCGCGGTCTGGAAGACCTCAGTCTTTTAACTTACGCTCAAATCATCATCCACGCTTCGCTGGCGCGCAAGGCCAGTAGTGTCCCGCTGAATTTCCACAGGATAGACTACCCGACTTTGGACCCGCCGGAGTGGAGGAAGTATCTTACCATTAAACTGGAAAACGGCAAGGTCAAAACCGGGGAATTGCCGCTGGCCTTTTGGGGTAACATGAAGAATCAGTATGAAGCCCATAATAAAGATTATACCGGCGTATATAAGGGAAAATGATAGTTCCAACTATACCTTCTAAACGAGCCGGTTTTTGGAGGAAAAGATGACTAAGGAAAAAGTAAGTGCCCTGCCCAATGTTGTTACACCGAATGCTCCGGTGATTTTTAATCCTGATATCTGCAACGGCTGCAACAATTGTGTAGAAGTCTGCCAGATAGATGTGTTCATACCCAATCCGGAGAAAGGCAAACCACCTATCATATTGCATCCTGATGAATGCTGGTATTGCGGCTGCTGTGTTGATGATTGTCCCCGTCCCGGGGCTATCACCTTCAACTGGCCGCTGCAACAAAGAGGATACTGGAAGAACAAGGCCACCGGGGAAGTCCAACAAATCTAGCTGCCTAGAATTGGGAGATATCGTATAGGACTCACATCCCCGGCGGAGTTGTGGCAAGAACGACGAACGTCGCAACTTTCGGCCCTCCTTTGCGTTTGCCTCAACAACGTCACGCCACACATCCGATTTTAAATATGCCTCTAGTGCCTCTCTATTTCGATTATCAAGTCGACCAGGAAACTAATTGAGTATTACATCCATTGCTGATACAATCTTCTAAAGGTCTAGTTTTATAAATATCAGTCTGTTACAGGCTTGCTAACATGGCGGAGAAAATCCAGATAAGAATAGGGTTAGTTGAGGCAGTAGCTGAGCTAAATAATACCAAAACGGCTCAAGCAATTTGGGAATCATTGCCCATCAAAGGACGTGTCAATCTATGGGGAGAGGAAATATATTTCCCAATCCCTCTTAACCTCGAGCTAGAGGCTGGGAAAAAATTGGTTAGCATTGGCGATTTGGGCTACTGGCCTCAAGGTAGTGCCTTTTGCATCTTCTTTGGTCCAACCCCAATCAGTAAAGGAGATGAAATTCGCCCGGCGAGCCCGGTCACTGTCTTTGGTAAGGTCATTGGCGATGCCAGCTTGTTCAAGCAAGTAGCTTCAGGAACAGAAATTGCTATCGAAAAGGAGAGCAACAGCTAAAGTAAAGTGGCAGGGAGGTAAAATATGAGGCGTTATTATTGGAATTATCTGATCACTCTAGCCTTATTGCTGGTGATTTTCGGCGGCTGTGACGAACCGGAGATAAACTCAACGCCTTCTCAGGAGCAAAACGAGGTCATAAATCTACCTGCTCCACAATACGATAGCGATGTATCTATTGAGCAGAGCTTGCTTAACCGAAGGTCAACCAGAAGCTACACTGGTGAGCCGCTAACACTTCAAGAGGTATCTCAGCTTCTATGGGCGGCTCAGGGG
>CAZRIU010000010.1:16673-18957 GCA_964600245.1 uncultured Dehalococcoidales bacterium | reverse complement strand
GTGCTATAATGCCAACTTGAGAAGGAGCTAACTGTATGCTGGCTGTTGAAGTCAACCATGTAGTCAAGGCCTTCGCCGACAAGGTTGCCGTTGACGACCTGTCTTTCACTGTCGCTCAGGGTGAGATATTTGGCCTGATTGGTCCTAATGGCGCCGGCAAGACCACCACCATCAGGATGATGATGGACATCATAAAACCTGATTCGGGCGAGGTGACCATCCTCGGCGAGAAGTTGAGCGAAGCCACCAAGAATAAGCTTGGATATCTGCCTGAGGAAAGAGGGCTGTACAAAAAGTTAGATGTCCTCGATTCTATCGTTTACCTGGCCTCGCTCAAGGGCATGGACAAGCCGTCGGCTGTCGAAAAGGCCGACGAGCTGCTCAATCAAACCGGTATGTTAGCCACCAAAAGGAAGAAGATTGAGGAACTGAGCAGGGGCATGGGGCAGATTATCCAGTTCATCGTTACTATCATTCATGACCCGCAACTGGTCATCTTGGATGAACCCTTTGCCGGCCTCGACCCGGTTAACACCGAGCTATTAAAGGGAATGTTCACTGACCTGAGGAATCAGGGTAAGGCCGTAATCCTGAGTACACACCAGATGAATCAGGTAGAGGAACTCTGCGACCGTATCTTAATGATAAACAATGGACAGGCCGTCCTCTACGGGGACCTGAGTGAAATTAAGGCAAGATATAGAGGTAATTCGGTGCTCCTGGATGTTAAAGGGGAACTGGGGGAAGTGCCGGGAGTTAGCGGTAAGAGAACCCACAAAGGCTACATTGAACTGATGCTGGACGGCAAGACAACCCCCCAGCAGGTTCTGGCCCATTTGATGAGCCGTAGTATAGTGGTAAATCGTTTTGAAATAGCCACTCCTTCACTCAACGAAATCTTCCTGAAGGAGGTGGGCAAAAAATCATGAATAAGACGCTGTTGATATTCAAGCACGAACTCCGGCACGCCATAAAGAGGAAAGGGTTTATCATTATGACCCTTATCGTGCCGGTCTTGGCCCTCCTGGCCATAGGCGTTTTCCAGCTCATATCAGCGAGCGCTGGGCCAACGGTAGTAGAAACAACTACCATCGGCTATGTCGATGAGGCCGACGGCTTCGACCAGCATACGACTCAGGGGAATATAGAGCTGGTTGGCTTCAATACACAGGATGAGGCCACAGCCGCCCTGATTAACGGCGACGTTTCGGAGTATTTCGTCATTCCAGCGGACTATACATCTACCGGCGTAATTAACCGTTATACCCTGGAGAGAGAGTTGGAGACGCCCCGGGCCATCGCCACGGCCATTAAGAATTTCCTCACCAGCAATCTGCTATCAGAGAAAGTGCCTCCCGAAACGATATACCTGGTAGAAGCACCCCTAAACCTGACGGTGACCAGGCTTACCGAAACCGGGGAGGTGGCTACTGAGCAGGGGGGATTCGGGAATATCATTATCCCCGGAATTTTTGCCCTGCTACTGGCCTTCTCCCTGCTGCTCTCTTCAACCAACTTGGTTCAAGGGCTGGGGGACGAGAAGGAAAGCCGCCTTATCGAGGTATTGCTATCATCAGTTTCCGCCCGGCAGCTACTTACTGGCAAGGTCTTGGGGCTGGGTACCGCCGGGCTGGTGCAGGTGGTCGTCTGGCTGGCCTCATTACCACTCCTTTTAAACCTGGCCTCGTCTAGTTTCGGAGGCTTTTTCGAGACAATACAACTGCCGGCTAACTTTATCGTTCTGGGGATAGTCTATTTCGTTCTGGGTTATTCGTTATTCGCTGCTCTTTCGGCGGGCGTCGGTGCCATTAGCCCCAGCGCTCGTGAGGGACAGCAACTGGCCACGATTTATACGCTTCTCGCCTTCGTGCCACTCTGGACCTCATCTATACTGTTTGTATTCCCCAACAGCCCAATCTGGGTAGTGCTGACCATTTTCCCGGTCACGGCGCCTATGGCCGTGATGCTGAGGCTGGGCGTAACTGGTATTGCCGCCTGGGAACTGGCGGTCAGTATAGCGGTGCTGGTGCTCTCCATCATTCTGGTTATGTTCCTGGCTAGCAGGGCTTTCCGAATCTACCTGCTCATGTACGGGAAGAGGCCTAGCTTGGGAGAGGTTATCCGCACTCTCAGGAGCGGCTAATCCCCCGGCCGTGGTTTGACAAGCGGAGCTATCGGGTTTTATCATAGGCGTGGAAAGTTCGCGATTTAGTCCCCCATCATAGATACAGAAGGAGAAGAGCGATATGGCCGCAACAAAGTCTGAGCTAGAGAAAGCAAGGGA
>CAZRIU010000010.1:14510-16573 GCA_964600245.1 uncultured Dehalococcoidales bacterium | reverse complement strand
AGAAGGAGAAGAGCGATATGGCCGCAACAAAGTCTGAGCTAGAGAAAGCAAGGGAAGCGGGCAAGATAGAGGCCAGGAAAGAGCTGGGTAAGTGGCTTGAAGCCAATATGCTGGAGGGTCCCTACCGCACCGTTTATTCGGATATCTTTCCCTCAATGATAGCGCGACTTAAGAAAGGCGAGAGGCTGTAATCTTAGCCTCTTTCTTTATTTGCTTACTACCGTTGGGGTCTTGCCGGGGGTCATGAGCTTGGCGATGGCCGGTTCGTTGAGCTCGACGCCGATGCCGGGGGCAGTGGTGGGGTAGAGAAAGCCGTTTTCGTAGCGGGGGACTTTCAGAGCCACATCGTTCTTGATGGGCTGGCTCACCGTATCATAGACATCGTGTATATGCAAAGGCCCTAGGTTTTCGTGGACCATCTTGGACATCCATTCGTCGGCGACCAAAAGGTGAGTGTAAGCTGCCGCTTCAAGCCCGGAGCCCATCATACAGCCGCAGACCACAGGTAGTCCCGCCGCTTTGGCGATAGCCACCCACTTCTGGCTTTTTAGCAGCCCGCCCGCCTTGGGTATCTTGAGAAAGAAGCCATCGGCGGCGTTCTTCTGAATTATTTCCATTAAATTCTTAAGCTCAATAGCCGCTTCATCAGCGAAGACGGGAATGCCTATCTTAGTACGCAGGCGGGCCATGCCGTCTATATCCCACCAGGGCACGGGCTGTTCCACCATAGCCAGGTTATATTTCTCCAGCTTGCGCAGGGTCATTAAAGCCTGGTAGTAGTGCCAGCCGCCGTTGGCGTCGATAAAAATCTCAACGGCGTCGCCGCCGAGTTCCCTCAGCGCTCGCACGTTCTCAATGTCCAACTCCTCGGTGCCCGCGCCCACCTTGAGCTTGAGGACGCGGAAACCGGCCTTGAGCGCCTGCTTCGCCATCTCTAAAACTACTTCCGTCTCGGCACCGGGGAGGACATAGCCCAGAGGGACCTTTTCTATGGTCAGTCCGCCCAGAAGCTGATAGACGGGGACGCCCAGCGCCTTGCCCTTAATATCGTGCAGGGCGTAGTCAACGATGGACTTGGCCTGGTGGTTGTCGCGGGCGGCGTGGTCCATACGCGCCACGATTTTCTCAATGTTAAAGGGGTCTTCGCCGAGCAGAATCGGGGCGAAGATATTATTGATAACGCTCATCATTGAGTCCTGGCTCTCGCCGCGATACCAGGCGGAGGTGCCGCCCGAATCGGCGATACCGATAATGCCCTCGTCGGTATGTAGTTTGAGGATGACGCTGGCCGAGCCCAGCTCTACTCCCCCACCCATGGGGAAGGGCTTGCTGAACTTTGAGGTGATGGGTATGCATTCAATTTTCGAAATACGCATTTTTCTCTCCTCAAGACGTCTGGCTACAATTAACCATAATATACTCCGATATGCTTTGACAGACAAGGGGGCTGTGCTAGAATAGCGGTTAGAATAAAAGGCAAGGAGGCTCTTAATGAGCGAGGAGCTGGAGAAAAGGGTCAAAGTCTTAGAGGACATCGAAGCCATCAAACAATTCCACATCAACTATGTCTACCTGCTCTGCAACCTGCAGTGGGACGACATGGTGGAGTGCTTCGCCGAGGACGCCACCATGGAGCTGCTCGACCAGGGGGTAGTCCGGGGCAAGAAAGAGATTGGCGGGGTCTTCCGCAACGTGCTGGCGGAGAGGATAAAGCGCAACGACGGGCACTTCGTTGGCCAGCCGATTATTAATGTCAACGGGGACAGGGCGAAGGGGCAGTGGATTTTATACCTTTTCTTCGCCGAGCCCGAGGTGAGGTGGCTGCAGGGGCGGCAGGACTGCGAATACGTAAGGGTAAAGGGGGAGTGGAAGTTCAGCAAAGTCAAGTTCACCGCTCCCTGGCCTGGAGAATAGATAAACGAAAAACGAGGAGGAGCCATGGACCTGAAACTTAAAGACAGGGTGGCACTGGTGACGGGGACGGGCAGCCAGATTGGCTACGGCAAAGCCATCGCCCTGACGCTGGCCGAGGAGGGGTGTGACGTGGTCTCGGCGGATATCGA
>CAZRIU010000010.1:0-14410 GCA_964600245.1 uncultured Dehalococcoidales bacterium | reverse complement strand
CCCAATATCGCCGTCTACGGGGCGGCCAAGGGGGGCATAGACCAGTTCACCCACGCCCTGGCCCTAGAAGTGGCGCCCATGGGCATTGTCGTCAACGCCATACTGCCGGGGCTGGGGGAGACGGGGCTGGTGGGCACCGCCCCCAAGGAGATGCTTGAATCCATGAGACAAATGTCCGCCCTAAAACGTTTGTGTACTCCCCAGGATGTGGCCTGGGCCACCGCCTTTCTGGCCTCGGACGTTTGCAGCTACATGGTGGGGCAGGTTATCAGGCTGCAAACCTTTTAGTGCCGTATACGTGCGCTGCTAACCAAGCGTGCTAGTGCGATAAACGTGCCTTAACAAAGGAGGATGATTAAATGGCCAACTACAGCCGACTACTGGTGACCAAGCCCATCTACGAGGCGGGGGAGCCCGTGGAGGGGCGGCAGAGCCCTTCCATGACATTGATGAGCAACGCCCTGGTGCCGGGCTGCAACATGTACCTGGAGGTGGGCTGGATATGGGAGATGCCCACCCCCAACCCGCATATACACGAGCATAAGCACAACTTCGACGAGATTGTGCTCCACCTGGGCAACGACCCCTATAACTCCGAGGATTTGGGTGGGGAGATAGAGTTTTGCGTCGAGGGGCAGCCGCTGACCTTTAACAAGTCCTCGGCGCTCTTCCTGCCCAAAGGGACGAAGCACGGGCCGCTGACTTGGAAGAAGTTCGAGAGGCCGCACCTGGAGATGGCCATAATGATCGGCACCGGCAACTACAAGGAGGGGTGGCCGGAGGGGACGGGCGGGCCGAAGTAGACTACTTGTCCAGCGTCTTCTGGATGGGGGTCTGGACGGGCCTTAAGGGTGAACCGCCCGAGACGAGCAGGGCATCGCCGGTGACGTAGGATGCCAGTTCCGAGGCCAGGAAGAGGGCGGCACCAGCCACGTCTTCGGGAGTGCCCGTCCTCTGTAGGGGGATGTCGCCCTTGCCCAGTTCCTCAAAGAAGGCGTCCTTTTCTTTTTCCGAAAGCTTGGCCAGCATGGGGTCGTAGAAGTCGGTGCGGACGGGGCCGGGGAGCAGGGCGTTGACGCAAATATTAAACGGCGCCAGCGTGTGCGCCAAATCTAAAGTAAAGCCGATGATGCCCATCTTGGCCGTGTGGTAGTGGATGCAGTGGGCGGGGGGGTTGACCGCTGCCGCCGAGGAGAGGTTGATGATACGGCCGTATTTCCGCTTCTTCATGTGGGGCACCACCGCCTTAGAGAATAAAAAGAGGCTCTTCAAGTTCAGGGCGAGCACTTTGTCCCAGTCGGCTTCGGGCATATCCTCAATGGGTTTGGGGTCTACGGCCATACCGCCGGCATTGTTGACCAGTATATCAATCTTGCCGAACTCAGCGATGGTCTTGTCCACCGCGGCGCGCACCTGCTTGATATCAAGGGCGTCGCAGGACAGGGCGAGGCCCTTGCCGCCCTTTTGGGTAATTTCGGCCAGGGTTTGGCTGGCTTCCCTGGCGTCGATATCGGCGATGACGACGGCACAGCCTTCTTGAGCAAATTTAAGGGCGATGCCCCTGCCGATGCCCTTGGCGCCACCGGTGATAATAGCTACTCTATCGGCCAGTAACATTTTCGGCTCCTTGTCTCCAAAAGCTTTACCAATAGTAAGGCTAATCGGCGGCAAATGCAACCGTGGTTTTGACAACGGGGTGGAGGGTGTATAGTATAGGGTGAAGAAAATTCAAGGAGACGAGCTATGCGAGGTTATGCAGGCAAGACGCTCTGGGTGGACTTATCCAGAGGCAAGCTGGAGGACGAGGCGCTGGACGAGGGGCTTTGCCGCCAGTTTATCGGCGGTTACGGGCTGGGGGCCAGGATACTTTTCAGCCGACAGAAGGCGGGGGTTGACCCGCTGGGGCCGAATAACATCCTGGGGCTGACCACGGGCATGCTCACCGGTACGCCATCAATTTCGGCTTCAAGATATATTATGGTGGGCAAGTCGCCGCTGACCGGGGGGTGGGGCGACGCCAACTCGGGGGGTAATGTGGGCCCATACCTGAAGTTCGCCGGCTACGACAATATCTTCTTCACTGGAATTGCCGAAAAGCCCGTCTATCTCTTTATCAATAACGGCAAAGCCGAGCTGAGGGACGCCAGCCACCTTATGGGGAAGGACACCTTCCAGACCGAGGACATCCTTAAGTCCGAACTGGGCAAGGATACCGAGGTGGCCTGCATCGGGCCGGCCGGGGAGAAGGTGGCCCGCATCGCCGCCGTGATGAACAACAAGGGACGAGCGGCGGGGCGCTCCGGGCTGGGGGCGGTGATGGGTTCCAAAAAGCTAAAGGCGATAGCCGTTAAGGGCAACATGGAAGTCCCCATGGCCGACGCCACCAAAGCCAACGAATTGAGAAAGAAATACCTGAAAGAGCTTACCGGGCATGTCGATATGCTGCGGGACGACGGCACGCCGGGCATCTTTATTAACTGCGCCGAGAGCGGCGATACTCCGACCAAGAACTGGTCAGGCACGTCCATTTTCGACTTCCTCGACTATGAGGACATCGCCGCCGAACCAGTGATTGAGCGCCAGGAGAAGCGGTATGCTTGCTGGCGCTGCCCCATCGGCTGCGGCGGGCACATGAAGGAGGGTAGGGGGGACTATAAATACGCGGCCGGCGCACACAAGCCTGAGTATGAAACGCTGGGCATGTTCGGCGCTGACTGCCTCAATAGCAACGTCGAGTCTATAATTAAATTAAACGATATCTGCAACCGTTACGGGGTGGATACCATCTCGGCGGGGGCGACCATGGCCTTTACCATCGAGTGCTACGAGAGGGGGGTTATCACTAAAGCCGATACCGACGGCATCGAGATGACCTGGGGTAACCATAAGTCCATCGTGGCCATGACCGAGAAGATGGTGAGGCGAGAAGGTTTTGGCGATGTGCTTGCCGACGGGGTGAAGCTAGCCGCTCGGAGAATTGGCCGGGGAGCCAGCCGCTACGCCATGCATATCCAGGGGCAGGAGATACCCGCCCACGACCCCAAGTTCGGCTATCACTGGGCGACCACCTATCGCATGGACGCCACCCCCGCCCGCCATACCCAAGGGCCGGGACTGCCCGTGCCGGGGCTGGACCTGCCTAAGCACAAGCGGAGGGCTTTCAGCGGGAGAGCTCAAGCCCACAAGCTGGGCAGCGACTTCTGCCACGTGGTCAGCTGCACGGGCACCTGTATCTTCGGTTTCTGGGCTTTGCCTGATGTCAACAGCTTCATCGATTTCATGAACGCTGTCTCCGGCTGGGACTTCACCCGCGAGGAGATTTTTAAGACTGGGGAGAGAATCGCCAACATACGGCAGGCCTTTAATATCCGCGAGGGCTTGAATCCATTAAAATATGAGATTCCGGGGCGGATATACGGCCATCCCGCGCCGAAGAGGGGGCCGCTGGCGGGTATAACCGTTGATGAGGATACCCTTTATTCTGAGTACCTGACGGCTATGGACTGGGACCTCAAGACGACCAAACCGAGCCGAAAGAAGCTGCTGGAGCTGGGGCTGGAGGACGTGGCTAAAGCACTCTGGCCTTAGAGTGCGAAAGGCGTTAGTCCCACCACGACGATAAATAACCGCAATCGTCTTAATCCGTTTTGTGTTGATGTGCCTAATGTAATATAATGCTATCCTAGTTTGTTCGCGGGACGGAGGAGTGGAAATGCTCAAGAAAGTGGCCGTGCTGGGCGGGGGCAACGGCTCCCACACCATGGCCGCCGACCTAGCGCTGAAAGGGCTTGAGGTTCGCCTCTGTGAGGCGCCCGAATTCAAGGACGCTTTTTCTACCACACTGCAAAGCCAGGAGATAAGCCTGGTGGAGGCGGGGGGTGGGGAAAAGAAAGTAAAGCTGGCTCTGGCCACCACCGATTTCGAGAAAGCGGTAAAGGGTGTCGATTATATAATGATGCCCATCCCCGCCACCGGGCACGAGCGCTTTTTCAAAGCCATCATGCCCTACCTTGAGGATGGGCAGACCGTCGTGAGCTGGCCGGGGAACTACGCTTCCCTGTACTTCGCCCACATGCTCAAGGAGGCGGGGGTAAAGAAGAATATAACTTTAGCCGAGGGGCACACCCTGCCTTGGGGCTGCCGTAGGGAGGGGGGGCGAGTAAGGATATTTGTTGACGCCTGGAGGCTGCTGCTGGCGGCGCTGCCCTCAAAAGAAACCGAGCGGGTCGTCAAAGAGCTAAAAGACTTCTACCCGGTGACGGCCGGCGCCAGCGTGCTGGAGACATCGCTGAATAATCTAAACCCGATTGTGCACCCGGTGGGGACAATTTTAAATGCGGGTGCCGTCGATAATCTTAAAGATGATTTTCACCTCTACCGCGACGGCACCACTAAATCTATTTCTACGGCCATCAAGGCGGTCTTCGAGGAGGTGAGCCGGGTCGGGGAGGCGGTGGGGGTAAAGATGCTGGCGTACCCCGAGGAAACATTCTGGCTGAAGAGCACCATCATGTCGCACTACTTTAAGACTCCGTTAGACATGGAAAGCACGGTGGCCGGTATCAGCGGGCCGGCTTCAATGAAGAGCCGCTATATAATCGAGGATATCACCTACGGGCTGGTGCCCGTGGCCGGGCTGGCCTATAGCTACGGCGTTGACATACCCATTATTGATGCTACAATATGTCTGGCTTCGGCTATCAACGGGGCGGACTACTACGGGGAGGGAAGGTCGCTGGGGGAGCTGGGGATAGCCGGGCTAAAACGGGAAGAATTAGACCAAATTCTGACACAGGGATTTTGATAAAAGGGGGTGATGGATGCACTTTACCAGCCGAAGAGTTTAACCAGAGAGAATTCGGCGCAAGCTAAAGAATAACCAGACTTCTTAAAGGAGGTTTTTTCAAGATGAAAAAGGGAATGATTCTAATGCTCGGACTGTGCCTCATCCTGATAGCGGCCTCGCTGCCCGTTTTCAGCGGCTGCGAAGGCGAAGAGGAAATGTACACGGTCTGCATAAGCCAGATAGCCACCCATCCCGACCTGGATAGCAACCGCCAGGGCATCATTGACGCCATGGCTGAGGAAGGCTATATCGAGGGGGAGAACGTTGAGTTCGTCGTCAGAAACGCCGAGGGCGATATGACGACGCAGGCTTCCATCGCTGACTACTTCGTCTCCTTAGAGCCCGATCTCATCCAGGCCATCACCACGCCTACGGCGCTGACAATAGTTGCCGCCGCCGAGGGCACCGATATACCCATCATCTTCAGCTCGGTGACCGACCCGGTAACGGCGGGACTGGTACCCAGCTGGACGGAGGCTGCCGCCAACGTGACCGGCGTCAGCGACTGGTTCGAGATGCCGCCGCAGGTGGAGCTTATCCTTTCGGTGCTGCCCGACATCGAGGTTTTGGGCATCGCCTATAACGCCGGCGAGGTGAACGCCGTCGTGCAGGCGGATGAGCTTAAAGCCGCCGCCCCCGATTACGGGCTGACCATAGTCGAGGCGACCGCGGCTACCACCGCCGACGTCTATGCCGCGGGCATGTCCCTGGTGGGACGGTGCGACGCGATCTGGATTCCTACCTGTAACACGGTGGGCGGCGTGGGCATCGAGTCTATAATCCAGGTCGGCGAGGAGAACCAGCTGCCCGTCTTCGGTTCGGCAGTGGGTATGATCGAGACCGGACTGGTCGGTGGCTGCAGCGTTGATTACTACTGGATCGGCCAGCAGGCGGGATACATGGCGGCCAGGATACTGGACGGCGAGGACATAGCCGATATCCCACCGATAAAGAGCGCCGTTTCCACCGTGCTCTACCCGGCTTCGGCGGCGAGGATGGGGATAACCATCCCGCAGGCAGTGCTCGATGCGGCCGACATCATACTGGAAGACTAGGCAACAGCGCTATAAAGCGCTGACAGCTAAATAGATATAATAAATCGCTCATCCAGTTTGGATTCTAGAGAAGGAGCGACTATTGGATGTTGCCGGTAGCATATTGTCCTTTTCCTTCTACGAAGGACTAGTTTTCGGGCTGGTTGCCATCGGCGTCTACCTGACGCTGAGGGCGCTGGCCTTCCCCGACCTCACCGTGGACGGTAGCTACACACTGGGCGGGGCGGTGGCGGCGGTCTTAATCGTGGCCGGGGTCAACCCGATTCTGGCTAGCCTGGCGGCTATCGGCGCCGGCTTTTGTGCGGGACTGGTCACCGGCCTGCTCAATACCAAGCTGAGAATACCGGCACTGCTGGCCGGCATCCTGATGATGGTGGGGTTGTACTCCATCAACCTGAGGATTATGAGCGGGGCTAATGTTTCCCTGCTCCGCGAGGTGACCGCCTTCGACATGGTCGCCGACCTACTGGGCATGCGCAGCGGCAGCATCGGCGTTTCCATCATCTTGGCGCTGGTGATTGCCGCCGTCGTCTTTTTCATCCTGAACTGGTTTTTGCGCACCGAAATCGGGCTTTCACTGCGGGCGACGGGCGATAACGAGCAGATGGTGCGCTCGCTGGGTGGGGATACCGATAAGAACATCCTGCTCGGCTGCGCCATCTCCAACGGGCTGGTGGGGCTGGCCGGGGCTATCGTCGCCCAGGGGCAAGGCTTCGCCGACGTGGGCATGGGCATCGGCATGATCGTCATGGGCTTAGCCTCGGTGATAATCGGTGAGGCGCTCTTCCGCCCCAAGGGGGTGGCCTGGCTGCTGGTGGCGGCGGTGGGTGGGGCTTTCGTCTACCGCCTCTTTATCACCATCGCCCTGAGGATGGGCATGGCACCGGGCGACCTGAAGCTGATTACAGCCGTGCTGGTGGTTATCGCCCTGGCTATACCCTATATCAGAAAAAAGGCACGGCGGGAGTGGATACCGCCGGCAGTGAGATGGTAGAGGGGGAGTTATCATGAGTGCGGAGAATTTGCTTACACTTAAAGGAATAAGCAAGGTATTTTCGCGGGGCACCATCGATGAGGTCAGAGCCCTGAGCAATATCAACCTCGAGGTCAATCACGAGGACTATATCACCGTTATCGGCAGTAATGGCGCGGGTAAGACGACCATGCTCAACGTTATCGGCGGCGTCTTCCCCCCGGAGAGGGGGGGCAGGATTATCGTCGACGGCACCGATGTTACCGGTTTGAGCGAGTATAAGCGCGCCACCTATGTGGGGCGGGTCTATCAGGACCCCAATATCGGCACGGCGGCCAAGATGACCATTGAAGAAAACTTAGCCATGGCTGTGCTGAGGGGGAAATCGCGGGGTCTGCGGGCGGCCAGCAATAAGCAGCGGCGGGAGGAGTTCTGCGAGGCTCTGGCACCGCTTAAATTGGGGCTGGAAGACAGATTGAACGCCCTGGTGGGCACACTTTCCAGCGGGCAGAGGCAGGCGGTGGCGCTGGTGATGGCTACCATAAGCAAGCCAGCCTTGCTACTGCTCGACGAGCACAGCGCCAACCTCGACCCGCGAACAGCCCAGATAGTATTAGAGCTGACGGAGATGATCGTCAGGCGAGAAAAGATAACCACCCTGATGGTGACTCACAACATGGAGCTTGCCCTGCGCTACGGTAATCGCCTTATCATGATGCACGAGGGCAGGATTGTGGTCGATTTAAACCAGGAGCAGCGTACTGGACTAACCATCAACGACCTGATAACTGCCTTCGAGCGCGCCAGCGGCAGCAAGTTCAACGAGGACGAGCTGCTGCTCAGGGGTTAAGCTTCAGTCTCCTTCTTCCCTGCCCCAGTTTTGCATGAGCTCTTTCAGCTTCTGGGCGAGCTTGGGGTCGTTGCGCAGACGCTCGATAAAGATGGGGCAGCCTTCCAAAATAGAATTCTGGGCGGCGGTGGCCATGCTGGAGAGCAGGTTTTGCAGGCCTAGGTCGGCTTGCTGGGAGATATCCGTCCCTGGTGCCGAGGATTCGAGCTGGCGGCGGATGTCCTCGGCGGTAAATCTCATGGGCATAACGCAGGCCTTATACCACGGGCAGTCCTTGCACTGGGCTATGGCGTAGGCTTCATCTAAAACATCACCCATATCTAACCCCCTATTGGCTGATAAGCTGGTTCAGGATTTCTTCTATATCCTCAAGACTGTGGAAATAACCACGCTTTATGACTTGAATGATACCCTCGCTGTCAATAAAGAAGGTGCGCGGGATGCCGGTTACATCATACTCCCTCGAGACCTTTTCTTCTCTATCCACCACTACCGGGAAGGAAAACCCCTCGTCCTGCATAAAGGTTGCCACCACCGCTGGCTCCTCGCCCTTGTCGATGGTCAGTAGCACCAGCTCCGTTGCCGGCCACTGTTCATGGATCTGCTGTATATAGGGCAGTTCCTCGACGCAGAAGCCGCACCCGGTCGTCCAGAAGTTGAGCATAACCACCCTGCCCCTGAGATCGCTTAAGGCGAAGGTGGTGCCGACGGCGTCCTGAAAACGGAAGTCGATGGCCATATCGCCTGCCTCGGGCTCAGGGCCGGTATTCTCGTCGCAATCGACTACCAAGCCCAGCCCGCTCAAGTCGGGCTCGGCGGGCTCGTCGCCGTACAAGCCGGTAAGCTGGTTCAGGATGTCTGCTATATCCTCAAAACTATGGAAATAACCAACCTTTATGAATTGTATGATGCCCTCTTCATCAATAAAGAAGGTCGTCGGGATGCCGCTCACCCTGTATTGGGCTGAGGCTTTTTGTTCTCTATCCAGCACTACCGGGAAGGTAAGCCCCTCGTCCTGCATAAAGGTTGTCACCGTAGCCGGCTCCTCACCCTTGGAAAGAGTCAGCAGCACCAGCTCCGTTGCCGGCCATTCGTCATAGACCCGCTGTATGTGAGGCAACTGCCTCCCGCAGTAGGGGCACCAGGTCGCCCAGAAGTTGAGCACAACTGGCCTGCCCCTGAAATCGCTTAGGGAGAAGGTGGTGCCGACGGCATCCTGAAAACGGAAGTCGATGGCCGGGTCGCCGACCTCGGGGTTCTCGCCGGTATTTTCATCGCAATCAGCTACCAAGCCCAGCCCGCTCAAATCGGGCTCGGCGGGCTCATCGCCATTGGGCACCTCTCCATTGTATTCGTCGTTGGGGATGTTGCCGTTACCGTCAACGCCGTTGCAGCCGACGGCCGCCATTCCTATGACCACTACCAATGCCAGCGCTATTGCCAATATTACCCTAGCCATCTCTAGCTACCTTAAAAGACTATAAGCTGTTCCAGGATGTCTTCTATCTCCTCCGCGCTCTGAAAAGCGCCGAACCATATACCCCGGATTAAGCCCTCTCTATCGATAAAGAGGGTTATCGGGATGCCGCTCACCCGGTATTGTGCCGCGGCTTCGGCCTCTCTATCCAGCAGCACCGGTAGGGAAATACCGCGGTCATCGAGAAAATCGCTGACTTTGTCGGCGCTCTCGCCTATGTTAATAATCAGGATGACTACCTCATCGTCCTGCCAATCGTCGTAGACCTGCTGTATAAAGGGCAGTTGCATAGTGCAATAGCCGCAGGTGGTCCTCCAGAAGTTGATCATCACCGACTTGCCCCTAAAATCGCTTAAGGAGAAGGTCTGGCCGATGGCGTCCTCAAAGCGGAAGTCGGGGGCGGGGTCGCCGCTCTGAAAGCCCTGACCGTCATATTCGTCGCAGTCGATAATGACGCCGTGCCCGCTTACTAAATCAGGCTCGCCGTCGCTGGGGTTGCCGTTGGGTACATCACCGTTGGGCACGTCGCCATTAGGCACATCTCCATTGGGCGTATCGCCATCGGGCTGGTTTCCGTTGCCATCAACGCCGTCGCAGCAGACGTTGGTCGTCAGTCCTATGACCATTACCGCCACCAGAGCTATGACCGCTAATACCTTTAGCGTTCTAACCATAAATCAACCTCTTTCTTAATTAATTATAACCTTAAACGCTGCCCTAAAACCAGTTCAGGGTGTTGGTCAGGGTGAGTATGCCCACCACTATCAGCAGCAGGCCGCTGATGAGATAGCTCCAGGTAGAGTAGCGGTGCAGGCGACTTAAGAGGGGCCGGAAGAAGTCGAAGGCGAGGCCGATGACTAGGAAGGGGATGCCCAGCCCCAGGGAATAAATGGCCAGCAGGTAGGCGCCCTGCCAGGCGGTCTCCGAGCTTAGGGCCAGGGTCAATATGCTGCCGAGGATGGGGCCGACACAGGGAGTCCAGGCCAGGGAGAAGATGGCGCCGATGAGCATCGAGCGCAGGTAACCGGTGGTAGCGCCCAGCGAGGGCGCCAGCCGCTTTTCGTAGTTGAGCCAAGGGAATTTAGCCGACGCCAGCAGGAAGACGCCGAAGGCGATGAGCAGGCCGCCGGCAATCTTCAATATCAGCGATTGGGAGCCGATGGCAAAGCCGGTCAGCCCCGCCGCCGCCCCCAGGGCAACGAAGATGATGGCGAAGCCGATGACGAAGCTGAGAGAGTGAAAGAATATGGGGAAGCGGGCCTTCTGTTTTTCCGCTTCTAGGATTTCGGTGCCGCAGACGCTAGCCAGGTAGACGGGCACCAGGGGCAGGACGCAGGGGGTGAAAAAGGAGAGCAGCCCCGCGCCGAAGGCAACCGCCAGAGATACTTCTTCCATAATGAGAAATGAGACCTTTCTATATAGAGGGCGTCTTTTTAGTCGACCAGATTTTTAGGGTGCTAACTTTAATGCTAACCAATCTGGGCTAAAATAGCAAACTGGTCACATCATCGGGAAAGGGCTATAATAACGGTGAAGATATGAGGCCCTTAAGCTACACCCAGATTTCGCTATACCAGAGCTGCCCCCTTTGCTATAAGCTGCAGTACATCGACGGGCTGGAGCCGAAAGAGAAGGGCTATTTCAGCTTCGGCACCACCATGCACGAATGCGCCGAGTATTTTTTCAAGGTCAAGGTGCCGCCGCCGCCCTCGCTGGAGCAGATGCTCGACTTCTACGAGCGCAAGTGGCTCTCTGAGGGCTACGAGTCCGCTGAGGAGGAGGCTGAATACAAAGCCTACGGGCGGGAGTTATTAACTAAATTCTGGGAGATTCACCAGCCCGACTTCAGGATGCCGATAGCCGTGGAGCACAGGTTCAACATAGACATCGGCAACGTCAAGCTGACGGGTATAATCGATAGGGTGGATAAGCTGGACAGCGGGGGTTTGGCCATCATTGACTATAAGACCAACAAGGAGCTTTTCACCCAGGAATACCTTGATAAAGACCTCCAGCTTACCTTATATCAACTGGCGGTGGAGCAGTCCTGGTTTTTGCCCGTGGAGAGGCTGACGCTCTACCACTTCCGTTCCAATACCCCTGTAAGCTGCCCGCCGCGCGAGCCAGCGCGACTGGAGGAGGCGAGGGGGGTGGTGCTGGAGGTGGCCGAGGGCATCCAGGCGGGGAACTTTCCCGCCAAAGAGAGCGGATACTGCCCCTGCGACTTCCCCGAATACTGCCCCTATTACAAACACAAGTTTGCCCCAGAGCGGGGGGAGAGCGACGTCCTCGACGAGGCGGCGGTGCCGCAGTCGGTGGAGCGCTACGTCGCCCTGCAGAGGGAGATTAAGGGGCTGGAGCTGGAGCTCAAAGAGCTTAAGGAGATGATTGCCGCCTACTGCCAGGCGCAGGGGTTGAAACGTGTTTACGGCAAAGACCACGCCCTGACCTACGGGATGAGGGAGACTAGTAGCTACAGCGAGCCCGAGGTCAAGGCGCTGCTCGAGCCGGCTGGCCTGTGGCCGAGAGTGCTCGGCTTCGACCAGTATAAGCTCAGGGAGCTTATCAAGGATGAAGCTGTCGCCAGTGAGCTGCGCCAGAGGCTGGCCGAGCTGAAGCAGGTGGTTTCGTCCAGCCCCCAGCTCTGGGTGCGGCGGCTGGTCGAGGAAGAATAGTATTCGGGGGATAGATATGATTAGCTACGACGATTTTCGCAAAGTTGATATGAGGGTGGGCCGGGTAATCAAAGTCGAGGACTTCCCCAAGGCTCATAACCCTTCCTATAAGTTCGAGGTGGACTTCGGGGATGAGATTGGGGTCAAGCGTTCCTGCGCCCAGCTGACCAACTACGCTAAAGACGAACTGCTGGGGCGACAGGTGGTGGCCGTGGTCAACTTCCCCCCCAGGAACATCGCCGGCTTTAGCTCCGAGGTGCTCATCCTGGGGGTGGATATGGAGGGTGGGGTGGTATCAATGCTGCAGCCCCGAGATGAAGCCATAATCGGGGCCAGGGTCTATTAAAAAATAGTTGCATTTTTCTATGCTTTTCGGTATCCTTATCTAACAATTGAATAGATGACCGGGGACGTCCGACCTAAAGTCGGATAAAACGGATAGCAAGTCGGTGAGATTCCGACGCAGTCCCGCCTGCTGTGACCGGTAGCCAGGGCTATCGGAAGCCAGAACGCCGAACCCCGGCATCCTTAAACCTCCGCGGAGAAAGGGGGTGGGATGGTGCTCAGAGTGTACTGAGAAGTCCCCCTTGACTTTAAGGAGAGGGGGATTATTTTTACCCAAATATTTTTGGAGGTAAATATTTAAATGAAAATGAAGCTATTGGGCATTTTTCTTGTTCTGTTAAGCCTTTTAGTTAGTATGACTATCGGCTGTCAAGCCGAATTTACGCCGGGAACTTATACCGATGATATGGGCCGGGAGGTGACTATAAACGAGATTCCACAGAGGATTGTGTCTCATGTGCCTAGCATCACCGAGATGCTTTTTGCTCTTGGCGTGGGGGAAAGGGTGGTTGGAGTCAGTGACTATTGCGACTACCCTGAGGAGGCGAAGTCAAAAACCAGCGTGGGCAATTACTTTAACCCCTCTATTGAAAATATCGTGGCTCTAGAGCCGGACCTGGTTCTGACCGACGGGCACAGCGAAAGCATTATTCAGCTTGATGAGCTGGAACCACCGATTAACTATATGGTTATAGACCCCAAGGACATTGACGGTATTTTTGCAGACCTTGAGTTACTGGGAAAGGTTACCGGTAGCGAGGGGGAAGCTGAGGAGCTCATCGAGGATATGCAGGATAGCATAGCTAATGTTCTGGCTCTGGTGGAAGGGGCTCCTCGGCCCAAGGTTCTGTTCATAATTGATGCTACTGACCTAACCTTCCCTTGGACAGCTGGTTCTGGCTCATTTATTGATGCTTTTATCACCATGGCTGGCGGGGAGAATATCGCTGCCCAGGCTCAGGGTGCCTGGGTGCAATTAAGCCTTGAGGAGATAGTTAACGCTGACCCTGAGATTATCATCCTCCCGGCCAAGCATGGGACGGCGTTTACCTCACCGGAAACTCTAATGGAACACGCGGTTTGGCAGGGAACGACAGCGGTAAAGGAAGGCAAAATCTTCATCATTGATGATGACCTTGTTAGCCGCTCTGGACCGAGAATCGTTCAGGGTCTGGAGGAACTAGCTAGAATCATTCACCCTGAGCTATTTGAATAGCGGGGATAGAATGTCGGGACTTTTGTTAACTACCATTGAAATGATAAAGCCCCTGGATAATGGGGCAATGGCTGAGGCACGCTCCAGGCAGGATATGTTGACCAAGCCGCGGGGCAGCCTGGGCAGGCTGGAGGAATTATCTATTAAGCTGGCTGGCATTCAGGGTAAGGCTATACCTCAAATCAGGCACAAAGCGGTTATCACTATGGTTGGCGACCACGGCGTGGTGGCTGAGGGGGTGGGTAACTGGTCTCAGGAGGTAACGGCTCAGATGGTCTACAACTTCCTAGCCGGTGGGGCGGGAATAAATGTGCTTGCCCGTCAGGCCGGAGCCAGGGTGGTAGTGGTTGATATGGGGGTGGCTGCTGAGCTGGAAGCTAGCCCCAAGCTTATATCCAAGAAGGTTGCTCTCGGCACCCAGAATATGTGTCTTGGCCCGGCGATGACCCTGGAGCAGGCAGTGAGAGCAATGGAGTCGGGGATTGAACTGGTGGCGGCAGAACTGGCCAAGGGTCTGGATATAGTTGGCACCGGTGATATGGGCATCGGTAACACCACTGCCAGCAGTGCTATCTGTGCCGCTATGATGGGGAAACCGGTGGTAAAGGTGACCAGTAGGGGCACTGGTATATCCGATGAGCAATTGGCACACAAAATAGAGGTGGTGAAAAGGGCCCTGGCAGTGAACCAGCCTGACCCTAAAGAGCCTCTGGGAGTGTTGGCCAAGGTAGGGGGTTTTGAGATTGGTGGGCTGGTGGGGGTGATGCTGGCAGCAGCCGCTTACCGTATTCCGGTAGTTATTGATGGCTTTATCTCTGGGGCGGCGGCCCTGATTGCCACTGCGCTGGCACCGAGACTTCGGGACTTCCTTATTGCCGCTCATGTCTCGGCAGAGGCTGGTCATAAACTGCTGCTCCGGCATCTGGGGCTTAAACCGCTACTGGATTTGAACATGCGCCTGGGTGAGGGCACT
>CAZRIU010000009.1:0-20942 GCA_964600245.1 uncultured Dehalococcoidales bacterium | reverse complement strand
CTGCCTTCATCAAGAAATATGTGTCCTTGGCGACCCATTGCTTTACGGAGAAGCTGCGGAATATTTCCTGAAGATATTCTTCGGTGACATCGGGCGCTTCTTGAAATGTCAGATTATTATGTAGTTGCCAGAGTTTCTCCAAATCCGGAGTGACCTCAAGGATATAACAGTCTATACCGCCTACGCTCTCGCTGCCTATGACCTCTACATGCGCTGCTTCAAGAAGTTCTATCTGAGACGCAACCAACCCCATTTGTTGCATTCCTTCCCACCATCCCTCTGGTGGCTCCTGCTTCATCCACACGGACTCCCCTGCCGGGTCCTTCGGCTTTACGTATAGCATGCCATCAATAAAATATTGCTCCCCTCCCCACACAATTTCAGGTTGTTCGGTCTCTGCTATGCTCGTCTCCACTCTTAGCTGTCTATTTTCAACATCTACGGTGCCACTGCTGCTTAATGTAAAAGAATCCTCTTCCTCACCCACACCATACATATCAATGGTCTCATTTATATCAAACTGGTATGTTCTTATGTTGTCGAAGGATTCAATTACGCCGTCGACTATCTCTTGCGCTGAGGGTAATTCTTCTCCCTCACACGCAGTGAAGGAAAGAACCATAACCAGCGCCAGAGACATAGTCAAAATTTTCTTCCCCATTTTTGTTATCCTTTATGAAGATAGTTCAACGCGTTTCGGCTTGAGTGTATTTTACTAATTAAGTGTTGTCAATGCCCTGGAAGTAGAGCTAACTAGTGTAGCGTTAATGCGTTATAATATTTACTAGAACGTTAAGAGGAGAGTGGCAATGAAAAAATTCACAATTGCAGGCACGTTGTTAGTTTTTACATTTATTGGCCTGGCTGCATGTAGCGCTCCCGATTCTATGCTTGATGATACAGAATGGTTTTTAAGGTCGTACGGTGAGCAGAATGACTTACAAGTTATCCTAGAAGATACCGAGATCACCGCGACATTCGACAGTAGCGAAGGTGAGGTCAGTGGTTCTGCTGGGTGCAATATCTACTTTGCCAGATACGAAGTTAGAGATAACGAGCTGTCCATATTTGAAATAGCTTCCACAGAGATGGCCTGTGTTTCACCTGAGGGGGTAATGGAACAGGAACAAGAATTTCTGACAATTCTTGCCGGTGCGCAGTCTTTTCAAGCTGATGACACGACATTAACGATTTTCTGCTCGGGCGGGCAGCAACTATATTTTACTACGGCCACTAGAACTCAATAATAAATAATCCGCTATTTGTGCAATTGTCATAGAAGAGGCTTGTAGAATGGCAAGGTAATGCTAGTTTAAAAACAGGGACTGGCCCTCATAAGCCTTTGGTCGTGGGTTCAAATCCCTCCGCCGCCAGTTCTTTTACCTACATTCCTCCCGACTTTCACATCGACAGTTTGGTGAAGGTCATTCTTCTTCGTTCCCGGATGTCCTTCCATACAAGGCTCCGTTGCCGCCGGTAAAAAAGAAAACGGGGCTATCGATTCTGTGGAACAAGAGGGGAAGGTGTTTCATGCCCCGGGGAACGAAGATGAGACTAGCTTCAGTGATGATATATTTTTCATCCTCAAGCCAGAGCTCGATTTCGGCATTCAAATCACGCGGATTTTCCCTGCGGCTGCCCACAAAACCTAGAATTTCATCGAAATCATGAGTATGGGCTATCTCCATCTGTACCGCTTCAGAACCGTGCTTCTCCCAGAGCCAGACGCAATCAAAGTAAAAGGACCCCTTGAGTACACTCTCGTCCAGCGATAACATACGGGTGGCCTCGAAATAATTACCCGCCTTCCTCTGCTCCTCCATTCTTTTCAGCATTCCCGCCGGAGGTGGCTCAGAAAAACATTCGGTTATGATGTATTTGTCATACTTCCTTTGGGCCATTTTCTTATTTCCTCCTTTTAATCTATCGTTTTAGAAAAGTTCGAAATTTCAAGGACTTTTCACCAATTTTAAGGCTTTTACCTTTGCCCCACCAGCTCGACAATAATTCCGCCGACGTTAAGGTCGAGGTAAGCAAGCTCAGGCCCACCGGGAAACTTAGCGCGAAGCAATTCAACGGCCCCTTCCTTGGTAAGCCTGGCCATCTCCTTATCAAAGTCCTTTACGGAAAACATTACGTGTTGAATGCCCTCCCCCTTTTCCTCCAGATACTCCCCGTGAACGGATTTCTTCTCAAGCGGCTGGATTAGCTCAAGTTGTACATCTCCCACCTGAGCCATACTTATCTTAACCTTAGCCTTATGAGGCTGGCCGCGGTACCACTCCTCTCTATCCGGCGGCAGAGCCATGGCTTCAAAGGGGCCTATGCCCAAGGACTCTAAGCGTTTAACAGCCTTGTCCATATCTTTAACCACCACCCCCACCTGCCTTATCTTCCAGGATTGTGTTTCCGTGCCTTTCTCCATTTGCTTCTCCTTTAGTTAGATTTTCTCCTACCCCTTAGCCAGCCTGACATCCACCACGGCTGGCTTTCCCTGGCGAAGCTGGCTCATGGCCTCTTTCAGGGCGGGCAGGACGTCGGCGGGGTCGGTAACCGTCTTGCCGTAGCCGCCGCAGGCCTTAGCCACCAGGCCGTATTCGGGGGGCGGCACAATATCCACCCCCAACTCAAAACCCATCTCGTCCGAGAGCTCGGTCCCGGAAAGCATCTGAACCAACCCTCGGATAACACCGTAGGACTGATTGTTAAAGACTACGGATAGAAACGGAGCCTGGTAAGCGCTGGCCGACCAGAGAGTAGCCAGAGGGCAGCCCCAGACAAAGCCCCCGTCCGTCATCAGGCTCACCACCTTTTTATCAGGGGCCGCCACCTTGGCGCCAAGGGCTGCCCCCAACGCCCACTGGATGGCGCCGCCGGCGCAGCCCAACAGCGTCCCTGGTTTGGTCCGTTCAATCTGCTCTGTTACCGACGCCGAGTGGCTTATAACGTGGTTAACGATGATAGTGTCCTCGTCCACAACCTCGCTAATACAGTGACCCAGCCAGTCCGGGGAAATCGGCTTCTGGTTGGCGCTATTCACCCCCAGAGCACGCCACTCTTCCCGCTCCTTCCGGTGCTTGGCCTCCAGCTGGCTGGAGCGCTCACGGATTACGGCACGCTTTGCGGGAGTTAGTCTCTGGTGAATTATCTTATTTAGAGCCGGTATGGCTTCCCTCGAGTTAGCCTCAATAAAAACATCCGCCCCCCGCCCCCAGAGAGGTCTGCCCTGCGTCATAGGGTCGATATCGATATGGATGATTTTAGCATCTTTTCGCGGGAACCCCTCGGCCGGTACGTAGGGAATATCATAGTCAATGACCAGGAGCACATCGGCGTCGGCTATGTAGGGATTCGGCTTGCGGCTCCCCCCGATATCCTCGATGCCCGCCGAGAGAGGGTGCGTCGTCGGGAAATTCATCCTGGTCAGCCCCGAGAGCACCGGGGCGCCTAGGGTCTCAGCCAGCTCTATTAGCAGCGCCACCGATTCGGGATGACGGCTGGAATAGCCGGCCAGGATAAGAGGTTCTTTTGCCTTAAGCAACACCTCGGTGGCCTTAGTCAGGCTATCGGCATCAGGCGGTGCAGTTGACGTTTTTGGCATCGCAGACGCTTTCGGAATGGGCACTTTGTCGACCTCTTCGGCCATGATTTCCTGAGGATAAGAAAGGTGCACCGGCCCGCAGGGCTCGGTGAAAGCGATCTGAAAAGCCTGCTGGAGAATATCGTGGATATCTTCGTCGCTGTCGAGCATATGGTCCCACTTGACGCAATTACGCAAGGTGCGGCAGACGTCGAAAGGCTCTTGCTGCCAATCCACACGCTGGTCCGAGGGCGTTTTCCCCGCCCAGAGGATGACGGGTACTCGCCCCCACTGTGCGTTGTGTATGGCCCCGCCCACCTGAAGGGTGCCCAGCTCATCATGCACCATAACCACCTGCGGCCGCCCCGAAATCATGTAGTGCCCGTGAGCGGCGGCCATAGCCACCGATTCGTCCAGGCACAGTACCAGCTTCGGCGTACGTTTACCCGCCGCTTTGTATTTCAAAAAAGCCACCTGAATGGGAGCGATAACCGAGCCCGGGTTAAAGAAGATGCACTCCACGCCGTTGGCGTTGAGCAACTCGATGAAAGCCTCGGCCCTTTGGTACTTTTCCATTTTTACCTCCCTATCTCGGGCAACGGCACGCCCTGGTCAATCAGGGATTTCTGCAAGGCAACACGGTCCACATCTCTTGGCCTGATACCCTTCTTTACCGCCATCGCCGCCGCCGTGCCCGCCGCCTGCCCGATGGCTATACAGTGCGGAATGAGGTTGAAGTCCTCCTGGACGATATCCTCGGCGGAGTAGATACGACCGGCCACGAGCAACCCCTCCACTTTTTTGGGCACCAGAGAACGGTAGGGAATATGCACGTGGGGGTGTTCCGGTGATAGGTTATAGTTAAGGTCAGGGCAAACCGCTATGGTGTCCTCAAAAACTGTGCCTGACCGCATGTCCTTCTCGGTGACCATGTACTCTCCCGCCACCCGTCGGCTGCCCCGAGTGCCGAGCTGGGGGGCGGTGTTCAGTATAAAGCTCCGCTCAAAGCCGGGCACGTGCTTCTTGAAAAAGTCGTATGTCACCAGCATTTTCTTGCGGACATTAACCTCTATCCAGGTGAGATCCTCGATATTGAGGATATCCCTCTCTGGAATCCAGTTGTTAACCCAGACGACGTCATCCAGCGCCGTGGGCTGCCAGACGGGGAATCCGCCCAACTTTACGAGCTCCTCCATCAGTTCACTATACCTCTGCTGATTAGAGTGTCTGAAGTCGCGTGCCTTCTTGGTGTCGACATTTCCCAGTAGAAAGACCACGGCGGCGGTGGCGATCCTGAGCTTGGAGGCAATCTTTCTGTCGAAGTCAGCTCCCGCCGATGGCAAAAGGTCGCCGTCCCCGGTAGCATCGATGATAACCTTCCCCGCTATCGCCTGCCGTCCGGCCTTGCTCTCGAAGATAATACCCTTCACGGTATCATTATCAGTGATAGCCCTGGCCGCCCAGCAGTGGAGCAGCAGCTTTACCCCTGCCTCTTCCACCATGTCGTTGAGGACGCACTTCAGTATCTCGGTATCAACGTTGGCGCTCAGCCTTACCCTTCCCTGCCGCACGAACATGGGAGAATAGTCGAACCAGCGCTCGACTGTTTTCTTGTCGTCGGAGCCCAGCTCTTCTTTCTTGGGCATAACGACGGCGTCCCTGACGGCCAATCGGTCGAGCCACTCCTGGCAAAGTCCGGCTATCTGCTGTTCGTTAGTGCCATCACTCATGTGCGGAATGAGCAGAACTAGTCCACCGGTAGCCATACCCCCCAGGTGCCCGTACCTCTCCACAAGGATAACGTCAGCCCCGTTACGGGCCGCGGCCACGGCGGCGCTGTGGCCTCCGGGACCACCCCCCACCACCACTACCTCAGCCTCACGGTAAACCTTTATCTCCCGGTCTGGTTCTCTAATCGTTTTAATTGAAGAGCCTTTTCCCATAATCACACCCTATTTCTTTTTCTGGGTTATCGCATCAGGCAATATCACACCTTGACTAGTCAGGCTTCTCTGCAGGGCACTGTAGTCTACCTCTCTGGGCTTTTTACCCGCCTTTATCGCCAGTGCTGCGGCTGTTCCCGCCGCTTGCCCCATGGCTATGCAGTGCGGGATGAGGTTGAAATATTCATTGAAACGATAATCTGAGGAGAACGCCCGACAGGCAACCAGCAGTCCGTCTATTTTTTTAGGCACCAGTGAACGGTAAGGAATGCAAACATTGGGATGTTTGGCTGAAATCTCTCCATTATCGTTGTCCGCGAATATCGCAATGGTATCATCGAAAACTTCGTCTGACACCATGTCCTTCTCGGTGAGTACGTATTCTCCAATAACTCGCTGTCCACCTTGAGTGCCGAGCTGCGGAGAGCTAAGCGCGATGTAGCTATTCTCAAAGCCGGGGACATGCTTATGGTAGAAGTCATAGGTGATGAGCATTTTCTTCCGGCCCTCAAGTTCGACACGGTTAAGCTCTTCAACATTCGATTGATCCATGCACGGGAAAAAGGGGTGGAACCAGACGACACCATCATGATATTTCACCAAGTCTTTTAAGTAGTGCCCAGCTACGCCAAGACTTGTTAGCTCCTGAATCAGTTCGGCATACTTCTCCGGCTGTGATTCTCTGAACTCCTCGGTTTTTCTGAGGTCAGCATTACCTATCCAGAAGGGGAAAGCCAGTGCAGAAATCCTGGTATTGGGGAGCATTTTAGTATCACACTCAGCACCAGCAGGCTGTAAAAGGTCGCCATCACCGGTGGAATCAATGACCACTTTCCCCAGTATTGCCTGCCTGCCCGACTTGCTTTCAATGAAGACACCCTTAACTGTATTCCCATCCATAATTGGCCGGGTTCCCCAGGAGTGGAGATATAGCTTTACCCCGGCTTCCTCCATCATATTATTCAGTTCGCACTTCAGTATCTCGGGGTCAACCAGGGCGGTATATAGTACTCTTCTTTGACCAGTATTTAGATCATCGCGCACATAGAAAAAAGAGAGATTCGCATCAATATAATAGTTAACTTTCTTTTCATCTGAAGTACCCCAGTCTGCCTTCTTCGGGTAATGCGTCGCTTCCCTGGCATCTAGCCTATCCACCAACTCCTGGCAGAGCCCGGCTATTTGTTGCTCGCCGTTGATGTTGCTCAGGTTCGGGATAATGGTAACCAGTCCGCCCGTAGTCATGCCTCCTAAGTGCCCGTACCTTTCCACAAGAACTGTGTCCGCGCCAGTACGGGCTGCGGCTATAGCTGCCCCTATTCCTCCGGGACCACCACCCACTACCACAACATCAGCCTCCCGGCATACCTTAATTTCTCTGGCCGGTTCTCTAATCGTCTTGGGTGATGAAGTGCGCTCCATGAGCTACCTCCTCATATTCTTGTCTTAAAAACAGATTACAGGGTTTTGGGCAGTTTGTGATAGAATAGCATAAAATTGTCTGGGCTGGAAGGAGGCAGACCGTGGGGAATTCTGATTCGTTAAAGATCGACGCCTACGCTCACATTTCACCCCCCAAATATACCGAAGCCTTGCGTAAAAACTACCCGAAACTTTATGGTCAGCTACTGGGCAAAGTAACCCCACTCTTCGACATGGACGAGAGATTCCGCATAATGGACAGGTACCAGCCCCTGGCGCAGGTTTTGACCGTGGGGCCAGTACCGCCACTGGAGGCCTTTGCCGACCCCCAAAAATCGGTGGACTTGGCCAGGATGGCTAATGACGAGATGGCGGAACTGATCCTGAAATACCGGGACAGATTTATTGCCGCCATCGCCCTGCTGCCCATGAATAACGTCGAAGCGGCTCTGAAAGAGACCGACCGGGCCATCAATGAGCTGGGGTTCAGGGGTATCTATATGCACAGCAACATCAACGACAAGCCCCTGGACTCCCCTGAGTTCCGTCCGCTTTTCGAAAAGATGGCTAAATACGACCTGCCGATATACATCCATCCCTGGCGGGGTGATGACTTTAGCGACTACAAGGCCGAAAAGACATCGAAATACATGATAGCCAGCATCTTCGGCTGGCCCTACGAGACGACGGCGGCGATGACCCGCCTGGTATTCAGCGGGATTATGGAAGAATATCCGAGCCTGAAGGTGATTACCCATCACTGTGGCGGCATGGTCCCCTACTATGAACAGAGGATACTGCAGCACTACCGTTTTCAAGAAAAGAGCTACCAAAAAGAGGCGGCCTACTTGCACGACCTCCCCAAAACCCCGCTGGAATACTACAAGATGTTCTACAACGACACGGCCATTCACGGCAACACCCCGGCCCTGATGCTGGCCTATCACTTCTGGGGCGCCGACCATATAGTCTTTGGGGCGGATATGCCCCTGGGGGACTATGAGCGCGGTGTCAGGAGTTACCGGCAGACGATAAACGCTATCGAAGCCATGGAGATAAGCGAAGACGAAAAGAAGCAGATATTCGCCGACAACGCCCGCCGTCTGCTGCGTCTATCGGTCTGACTGGATGCTTAGGCCAGCCCCAGCTCTTTTAGCTTAGCCGCCGTCGGGTTGCCGTTTTTATCCCAGCCGCGCGCCTCATAGTATTCGTCGAGCATGGTATCGAGGTCTTGCTGGCTGATAAGCTGCCCCGCCGAGCCTCCCGCCTTAATAGCCTCGGTCATGATGCGCTTGGGGAAGGTGTCGTCCTTACGGCTAAACCCCTCCCGGCCGTTAAACAGGCGGGCCACATTGTTTATCCTCTCCCCGATTTGCTGGACTTCATCGGCGGTGAGGCGCATCCCGGTAGCGGCGTTCACTAGGTCGGCCGTATTCTGACAGGCGATATCGGGCACAGCCATATCGAGAATAAAGGCGCACATTGTGGCGCAATCGCAGGTTACGCAGCGGACGTCCTGGTTCCATTTGGTCAGCCGGCCCTTGCCTTCTAAGACAAATCTATCTACTTCTTCGGGATGGGGTATACCGAAGATTTCCTGGTAGGCGTAGCCCCGGTTGTGGTCGGCTCCGGTGTAGGAGGTGGCATAATTCAGACCGTGTGCCTTGGCCCCCCTGACATCGTAAGCCGGCAGCTCCAGTCCTTTTATCTGCATGGCGTAATCCGCGGAGCCTTTGCCTATTTTCTCGGCCATCTTTTTGGTGCCCTGCCCCAGCAGTGCCCCCAACCCCTCCCCGTAAGCTATACGCCGCAGCATCTCAATCATGGCCTGGTGATTACCAAACTTGAGGTCAAGGCCGTCGGTATCCTTCTTGGTCAGCAGGCCCTTCTCGTAAAGCTCCATGGCAAAGCCGATAGTGACCCCGGCCGACATAGTATCTATACCGTATTCGTCACAGAGCCGGTCGGCGGCAATAATTGCGGGCAGATAGCCCACGCCTACGGTACTCCCCAGCGCATAGGTCGTCTCGAATTCAGGCCCTTCACTGAGGTAACCGGCATAGGGGCCCTCTTTGACCAGCTTGACCTGAGTGCAACCCACCGGGCAATCGGCGCAGTGCGAACTGGTAACTATCATTTCATGCTGGGCGTCGCGGCCCTGCTCTTTTACCAGGTCGATTTCCCCGGTGGCCGACCAGTTCTTGGTCGAATAGATGCCCTTTTCGGTCATTTCGTCAATTATCATGGGGGTGCCGTCCTTGGCGAAATCGGGATAAAGCACTTCGCTGTCTCTCATCGCCTTGTTAAAAGCCTGACGCGCTTTTTTGAACTTGGCGGCGTCGGCTATAGCTGGCCTCTGGTGTCCACGGATGGCAATAGCCTTCAGGTTTTTGGAGCCCATCACCGCCCCCAGCCCCTTTCTACCCGCCGCCCGTCTCTCGTTGACGATACAGGCCATGGGGACGAGCCTCTCGCCGGCCGGGCCGATGCAGGCCACCCGGTAGTTATGGTCGCCGAGTTCCTCCTTAATAAAAAGCTGGGTGTCCGTAGTCATCATGCCTTTCAGCTTTTCCGCAGACCGGAAGCGTACCTCACCGTCCTTAATGGCTAGGTAGGTGGGCTTCTCTGCCTTGCCTTCAATAATTATCATGTCGTAGCCGGCCTTTTTCATCTCGGCCGGGAAATGACCCCCGGCCAGAGCCATCCCTATGGCATTTGTCAGCGGTGACTTGGCCACTACGGCCATGCGGCTGCTACAAGGAGCGCCGGTAGCGGTCAGCGGGCCGACGGCAAAGATTAGCTTATTCTCTTTATCCAATGGGGGAGTTCCCGGTTTTAGCTCATCGTATAGGTATTTTATGGCAAAACCGGTACCGCCCAGATAATTCTTGGCCAATTCTTCCGAGACCGCTTCTTCTTTGGTAGTCTGGTTAGTTAAATCTACCCTCACTATCTTTCCCGTATAACCGCCTTTGTACATGATATTACTCCTCAGCAAAATTATTATAATGATACACTTCGACGCTCTCTAAACTCAGACCCCCAACATTACCTCACTCTTCCGGTTCTTTTTATCTTTAACCATATGGGCTCAGCTCAACTAATAGTATATGGGTTACACGGAGACGTTTGTCCATTGTGAACTCACTGCGGAGAAAGCAGAGAGTTTCCTTCGGAATAACTCCATATACTCATTCAACTTTTTTTTGGACTTTGCTTCAAAGCGTAGTGTTAGCACCGGCAAGTTTGAAGAGGCACGAACAAGCCCCCAACCTTCGTCGAAGCTCACCCTGGCACCATCTAAATCGAATACCTTATATCCGTCAGACTTGAATTCTTGGACCAACTTGTTGACGACATTGAACTTGTCTTCGTCTGAACAATCAACTCGTATCTCCGGGGTGGAATAGTAACGAGGAATACCAGCTAGGACTTCCGACAACGCTTTGTCATGCCGCGATAGGGTTTCCAACAAGCGCAAAGCTGAGTACAACGAATCATCGAAGCCGTAGTAGCGGTCAGCAAAAAACAAATGGCCGGACATCTCGCCCGCAAGAGGAGCGCTGACCTCTTTGCACTTCTTTTTGATAAAACTATTCCCTGTCCTCCACATAACCGGGACACCACCGGCTCTCTTAATCTCCTCCGTCAAAACCTGCGAACACTTTACATCAAAGACAATATTCGCTCCTGGTTGGTGTTGTATAATTTCTCGGCTCCAGATAACCAATAGTTGATCAGCCCAAACGGTATTTCCTTGGTCATCAACTACCCCAAGCCTGTCTCCATCTCCGTCGAATGATAGCCCCAGATCAGCCTTGGTTTGTCTGACTCTTCGTATAAGGTCTCTACTGTTTTCCACAATCGCCGGGTCAGGGAAATGATTGGGGAAAGAAGGATCAATATCACAGTAGAGTTCTACTACCTCACAACCTGTCCTAGCTAGCAGATTCGGAACAAAAGCCCCGGCTGTTCCATTGCCACAGTCCACTATGACCTTCAAGGATTTAAATATTTGGGAGCGGGAAAGCATGTCTTGAAAATAGGCTTCGACCACTTGCTCTTCCTGATAAGATCCCCGGCCCTTATCAAAGGCGGCGTCTTCTATTATCTGCCTTATTTCTTGGACCTCTTCCCCGTAAATAGTATAGCTGTAACCTCTTGCCAGCTTGAAGCCGTTCCACTCAGGTGGATTGTGAGACCCCGTGATCATTACAGCTCCTTCACTCTGAAGGTAGTACTGCGCCCAGTAGACAATGGGGGTCAAGAGCATGCCGAGCTCAATCACACTGCAACCGGTCGATAAGAGTCCCTCAACCACTGCCTCATTAAAAGATTTTGAAGAAGGTCTGCTATCATAACCTACTATAACCTTATCTATGCCCCGCTTCCTTAGAAAAGTCCCGTAAGCCTTAGCCACAAGTTCTACCGAAGCTAAGTCCAGTTCGTCCTTCCTTATCCGGCCACGGATGTCAGCCGGTCGAAACATGCTGGGATTAACTTTCATCCTCGGGGCTCCTCACGTTCCGCATTTTGCCCTAATGTCCCATGTCGAGGCTTGGCTTCAATCATGATCTGTATAATCGGGATTGGAACTCAAGTTTAATTATTAGGGATGGGGTTGTCAATACCTCCAAATCAGGGTGTGCAGAATATAGGCTGAGATAACGACTGCCCGCAATGTTTGACAAGGCCAGGAGTTTGATATATCTTAAGTTACTCTTTGTAGCCGACTCTGGGAAGGTTTTGAGACAGAGCACGTGAAATCAAGTCGTTCAGAAAAGCAAGACCAGCCTGATGAGGGAGAGCGATATCAAGAGCTCCTCGCTCTAAGCCGAGTCTCCGCTGCCATCAGTGGCCTGTGGGATTTGGACGCTGTCCTCAAGGTGGCCCTAGATAATGTCCTCAAAATCATGAAGGGAACTATTGGCGGAATCCTCCTCGCCGATGAGCGCAATCAAACGCTATCCTACCACATCCATCAGGGCCTGAGTGCCCGCTATGTAGAGAATATGCGCCTCAGCCTGGGTGAAGGCATTGCCGGCAGAGTAGCTCAAAGCGGCAAGGCGATTCTACTGGAGGACATTTCCGTTGACTCTCGTGTGGCCCACCCCGACCTGGTAAGCGCTGAAGGCCTAAAGGCCTTTATCTGTGTCCCCATCAGGGCCAAGGACAGCGTCCTGGGCGTGATTAACGTCGCCAGCCGCCGGGCACACCGCTTTAGCCGCAAGGATTTACACCTGTTGCACTCTATTGGTGACCAGCTTGGCGTCGCCATCCAGCAGGCAAGGCTATACGAACGACTGCGCAAGGCGCGAGAAAGATACCGCAAGCTCACCCGGCAGATTCTGGTCGCCCAGGAAGACGAGCGGAAGAGGCTGGCCCGCGAGCTGCATGATGAAACCAGCCAGACACTCTCCGGACTTACCCTCCAGCTACAGGCGCTGGCGGACATGGCCGAGAAGTCCAGCGGCGACACCGAGTTGCTATCCCGACTCAAGAAGGTTCAATCTCTGGCCGTCCAGGTGCACACCGAGATAAGAAGGCTAATGACCGACCTGCGCCCTTCGTTGTTAGATACATTAGGGCTGGTTCCGGCCATTCGCCAGCTGGCTGATGCCAGACTGCGCCCCTTAAACATCAACGTATCTGTGGAAACTAAAGGTAGGGAAAGACGTTTGCCCCCGGAAGTCGAAACCGGACTTTTCCGGGTAGCCCAGGGTTCTATAGGCAACATCATTGAGCACTCAAAGGCAAAGAACGCCCACATCGTCCTGGAATATGGTGATAATGAACTTCTGCTGCGCATCACTGATGATGGGCAAGGCTTTGACGTTGCCGACATCACCGATGTTGAGGAGAGCGGACGCGGGCGGGGTTTATTCAGCATGAGGGAGAGGATCATGCTCCTGGACGGCACGGCCTCTGTTGAATCAAAAGTGGGTAAGGGAACCACGGTCTGGGCAAAGGTGCCTATAGATCACGGTGAGGGAAATGGATAAGATAAGAATACTCGTTGTCGATGACCATCCCATCGTCAGGGAGGGCATCTGTGCCCTGCTGGCCGTCGTCGGTGATATGGAGGTAGTGGCCGAGGCGGCTAATGGCAATGAAGCCCTAGAAATGACCAGAGAGCTACAGCCGGATGTCGTGCTCATGGATATTGCCATGCCCATCATGGGCGGACTGGAAGCCACCCGCCGCATATGCCGCGAATTTCCCAAAACAAAAGTGCTCGTCCTGACCCAATATGACGACAAAGAATACGTACTCCCGGTTATTGAAGCCGGTGCCTCCGGCTTTATCAGCAAGGCGGACGCCTCTTCCGAGCTTATTTCCGGTATCCGCTCCGTCTACCGTGGTGATTCCTACCTATCTCCCCCGGTAGCCAAGTTGCTTGTCGAAGGTTACCGTTACAAGGCCGGCGGCAAAGCTGACAAGGACCCCTACGAACAACTGACTGACCGAGAGCGGGATGTACTGAAACTAATGGCCGAAGGACACACCAATAAGGAAATTGCCGATATTCTGGTTATCAGCCGCAAGACTGTTGAGGGCCATAAGACAAACCTGATGGCCAAGCTCGATATCCACAACCGGACCGAACTGGTCAAATATGCCCTGCGCAAAGGTATCATAACTGTCTGACTATAATTGCGCCAAGCTGCTTAGACCTCGACTGCTTATCTACTTCATCTACACGCCCCCTGGTAGTGAATAAACAGGGGGAAATCCCGCTAAATTCAGGGGTTTTCATTCTGACTAACAGGTAAAAGGCCTCTTCTCTTTCCGCGGCGTCTTGTTTATTGTTTAGGTTATCAACCAACCTCCGACCGTGAACGTAAGACTGGCAGGATGGGTGATGAAGAAAGGAGTGCCATGGAATACAGTCACAGAATACTTATTGTGGATGATGACCCCGATTTTACCCAGGCTCTACAGGTAGCGTTGGAGGATAAATCATACTCGGTAGCTACTGCCTCGGAGAGGCGCCAGGCTGAAGATATGGTTCGCTCCCATGAGCCCGAGTTGATTGTACTGGGCGCCATTATGCCTCGCGGAGACGCCTTCCTGTTCCATCAATGGCTAAAACAGTCGCTTGGATTTAGCAACCTGCCTATCATAATAGTTAACGCATCGCCAGAGAAAAATCACATCAAGGGGTGGAGGCGAGAGGAGGGCATGCAATGTGATGCTGAAGATTTCCTGGCCCGACCTATTAAGCTAACAATGCTGGTGCCCCGCATCGAGAAGCTGCTGGATAAGGTAACCAAAAAGATCAGGGTGCTGGTGGTAGATGACCATGCCGTGGTCAGAGACGGCATTCGAGCCGTACTGGCTCTGCAGCGTGATATGCAGGTGGTGGGCGAAGCCGTGGACGGAAAGGAAGCGATTGATAAGACCGGCAAGCTTTTACCCGATGTGGTGCTCATGGACATAGTCATGCCCGGGATGAATGGCCTGGAGGCTACCAAGGAGATATGCAGCCAGTTCCAGCAGGCCAAGGTCCTGATGCTGACGCAGTATGACGACGAGGAAAACGTTCGCGCCAGCCAGGAGATAGGCGCCCTAGGCTTTATCCCCAAAACGGTGGTCAGCTCTCAGCTACTGAACGGAATACGGTCGGTGTATGAGGGGAAGAAATTCGTCTACACCTTCGACCAGAGCCAAAACTAACACGGTAAAAGGAGCCATTTGGAAACAATTACCATTACGCTCGATGGTGTCGAGGTAAGCGGCTCTCCCGGGATGACCATTTTAGACCTCGCCCGGGAATCGGGAGTTAGTATTCCCACTCTCTGTCATGACCACTATCTCACCCCCACCGGTGCCTGCCGTCTCTGTATTGTAGAAGACGAGAGTTCCGGAAGCCTGCTTGCCTCCTGTGTCTCCCCGATAAGAGCGGGGATGGTGATAAACACCCGCTCGCCGCGGGTAATGGAACGCCGTAAAATGCTCATCCAGCTCATGCTCGCCAGCCACCCCGATTCGTGCCTTGTTTGTGATAAGGGTAACCAATGTCAACTGAGAGAGCTGGGCGCCGAGATGGGCATCGGGTTGGTGGAATTGCAGAGAATCCCGCAAATGGCGGCCATTGAGGAGGTGAATCCTTTCATTGAAAGAGACCTGTCCAAGTGTATCTTATGCGCCAAGTGCATCCGGGCCGACCAGGAGCTCGTTGTCGAGGGTGCCATTGATTACATCGGCCGCGGCTTTGCCGCCAAACCAGCCACGCTAAATGATATGCCGCTGGAAAAGTCTGAGTGCACCTTCTGTGGAACCTGTGTGGCCCATTGTCCCACCGGTGCCCTGATGGAAAAAGAGAGGGCCTACCATGGCACGACCACGAAAACCGTCGATACCGTGTGTCCCTTCTGCGGCTGCGGCTGTATCCTCCACCTGGAGGTAAAGGATAATCAGATAGTAAGAGTTAAACCAGGCGAAAGCCCGGTTAATCACGGCACGCTCTGCGCCAGGGGGAGCTACGGCTACGATTTCATACAGAGCCCGGAAAGGTTAACCAGTCCCTTAGTTAAGGTCGAAGACGATTTTCAAAAAGCATCCTGGGAAGAGGCCATAGAGCGGGTAGTCGCTGAATTTACAAGACTAAAAGAGGAGCATGGTGCCGACAGCTTGGCCGTGCTGGGTTCCTCCAAATGTACCAACGAAGAGAACTACCTGTTACAGAGGTTTGCCCGGGTGATCTTAGCTACTAACAACATTGATAATGGTAGCCGAATGTATGGCTCGGCCAGCCGGATTGGTTTGGGGCGGTCTATTGGTTTTCCGGGCACAACGAACTCCTTAGCAGAACTGGAGAAGTCAGAACTAATAATGGTTATCGGGGCCAACCCGGTTGTCTCAGCACCAGCGGTGGGTTATGCCATAAAACGCGCCGTCAAATATAAAGGCGCTAAGCTGCTAGTGATTGACGTGCGTCCCACCAGGCTCAATCCCTTCGCCCATATCTGGCTGAGACCCAAAGTGGGCACCGATGTCGCCCTGCTCAATGGCCTAGCTAGGGTGATTATTGAGGAAAGACTATTTGACGATGAATTCGTAGCTCGCAAAACGGACAACTTCGATGAACTGTCCCAAAGCTTAAAATCATATACCCCAGAACGGGTAGAAAAAGTGACTGGCATCCCCAAGCCGGATATTCAACGGGCGGCTCGCACCCTAGCTGAGGCAGAGTGGGCTTCTATTGTTTACGGGAATGGAATCACCCAGCATATTAACGGAGTAGACAGCGTAATGGCCCTGGCTAATCTAGCTATGCTGACGGGGAACATTGAGCGCCGGGGAGGGGGCATCTTTGCCCTGCAACGGGAAAACAATGCCCAAGGTGCCTGTGATATGGGTAGTTTGCCCGATTTCCTACCCGGCTATAAGAGTCTGGATGACGAGCCAGCTAAGAGTGATTTTGAAAAACACTGGGGTAGCCGCCTGCCTAGCCATTCCGGGCTATCGGCTGTGGAGATGATTGAGCAGGCCCAAGCCGGAAAGCTTAAAGGGATGTTAATTGTCGGCGAAAACCCCGCCGCCAGTTTCCCCCGCCCCTCTCTGGTTAAAAAGGCCCTGGCTTCCCTGGAATTCCTGGTGGTCGCTGATATGTTCCTCACCGAGACGGCCGGGCTGGCCAACGTAGTCCTGCCCTCAGCTAGTTTCGCCGAAAAGGAGGGCACCTTCACCAACTTTGAAGGCAGGACCCAGCCAGCCAGAAAGGCCATCGAACCAATGGGTGAGTCCCTGCCGGATTGGAAGATAATTCTCCAGCTGTCCGAAAAGATGGGGCAGCCGATGCCCTATTCCTCCCCCCAAGAGGTTTTGAACGAGATCGAAGAGTTGGTCCCATTTTATCAGCGCCCGGCCTCTGCCGACCTGGAAAAGGAGGATGTGGACTGGGCTGAGCTGGAGAGTGATAGTGTACGAACCAAGCGCCTCTACAAAGGCCCCTTCCCCAGCGGCTTTGGGCGCCTTTCCCCGACTGAATATACCCCACCCACCGATGTATCCGCTAACGGCTACCCGCTGACTTTGCTGTCTGGCTCTATACTGCACCACTTTGGCAGCGGCACAAGGAGCCTGAGGGCCCCTCGGCTTCAGGAATTTTCGCCCCACTCCTGGCTAGAAATCAGCCAGGATGACGCCAAACGCCTACGCGTGGGCGAGGGCGACCCGGTCAAGCTAATGTCATCAGTAGGCGAACTGACCACCACGGTAAAGGTAAGCGACTCATTACCCGCTGGCCTGCTTTTCATGCCTATCTCGTTTCCGGAGAGCCTGATAAACGAGCTGTTCGACATTAAACTAGACCCCCGCTCTAAGGCACCCTTTCTCAAAAGCTGCGCGGTGAGACTGGAAAGGATTAAGGCATAATGGCTAGAGCCAAGAAAGTCACCAAAGCTGACCTGAAGAAGATAGATACTATTATTGGCAACTATCAGGGGCAGCGATGGGGGCTTATACCCCTTCTCCATGATGTCCAGATGGCTGTGGGTTATATCCCCCCTCAGGCAATACCACGCATTGCCAGCGGCCTGGGCCTTTTCCCCAGTCAGGTGCAGGGGGTAACCTCCTTTTACACCCAATTTTATACCGAGCCACGGGGTAAGAACGTCGTCAGGGTATGTCGGGGAACAGCCTGTCATGTGCGAGGCGGTAAAACAATATTGAAACTGGTCAAGCAAGAGCTGGGGTTGGAAGAAGGCGAGACCACTCCGGACCTGGAATACACCCTGGAGACGGTTGCCTGCATTGGTGTCTGCGCCCTGGCTCCCAACATTGTAATCAATCAAGAAACCCATGGCAATCTTAACCCAAAGAAAGTAACCAGATTGTTCGAGGGCAAGTCGAAAAAATGAAGCGAAATGGACATAAAAAGCGCACCGTTTTTGTTTGCCGTGGCACAGGATGTGTCTCGGGCGGGGGCGACGCCGTCTTTGAGGCGCTAAAAAGGGCGGTGAAAAAGCAGCAGTTAAAGGGCGCTGAGATTGATTTTAGCGGCTGTCACGGCTTCTGCCAGCAGGGCCCCAACGTCGTCATCGAGCCTGATGGCATCTTCTATACCCATGTGGAGCCAGAGGATGCGGCTGATATTGTAACTTCACATCTGCGTGACGGCAAGCCGGTGGAGCGCCTTTTTTACCGTGACCCGGTCACCGGCAAGGCTATACCACGCTACGCGGATATTAAATTCTATAAAGAGCAGAGGCGGGTTGTGCTGCGCAACTGTGGCCACATCAATCCGGAGAGGATTGACGACTACCTTGATCGCGGCGGCTACCAGTCCCTGCGCAAGGTGCTCTTCCAGATGACGCCGGAAGAGGTCATTGAAGAAGTTAAGAGCTCGGGGCTGCGCGGGCGTGGTGGGGCCGGTTTTCCCACCGGGATGAAGTGGGAATTCTGCCGCAATGCCTCAGGCTCGCCAAAATATGCTATCTGCAACGCCGACGAAGGCGACCCCGGTGCCTTTATGGACCGCTCCATCCTGGAGGCAGACCCCCACTCTGTTATAGAGGGGCTGGCCATCTGTGCTCATGCCATTGGTTCTAATGAGGGTTATATCTATGTCCGCGCCGAGTATCCCCTAGCGGTAAACCGGCTCCGAATAGCCCTTGACCAGGCCAAGGAGAGAGGTTTCCTGGGAAATGACATACAGGGCTCCGGTTTTAATTTCAACGTACACATTAAGGAAGGGGCTGGCGCCTTTGTCTGTGGTGAGGAAACCGCCCTTATTGCCTCCATCGAGAGCCGACGGGGTATGCCCCGCCCCCGCCCCCCCTTCCCCGCCCAATCAGGCCTGGATGGCAAGCCCTCCAACATCAATAATGTGAAGACGCTGGCCACAATACCGGTTATCATTGAGAGGGGGGCTAGCTGGTTTTCTGGCATCGGCACCGAGAAGAGTAAGGGCACCGCCGTCTTTGCCCTCACCGGGAAAATCGCCAACAGCGGGCTGGTGGAGGTGCCGATGGGCACTCCCCTATCCCACATCATCTACGAGATCGGTGGCGGCATACCCAGAGACAAACGGCTCAAAGCGGTGCAGACCGGTGGTCCCTCGGGCGGCTGTATCCCGGCCCGTTTTGCCGACCGACCCGTAGACTACGAATCGCTGGCCGAGCTGGGTTCGATAATGGGTTCGGGTGGTATGGTGGTGATGGACGAGACAACATGCATGGTGGATGTAGCCCGCTACTTTCTTAGTTTCACCCAGGCTGAATCCTGCGGAAAATGTACCTCCTGCCGCCTGGGAACCAGACAGATGTTGGAAATCCTGACCCGGATTACCGAAGGCAAAGGCAGTGAGGCTGACATCGACGCCCTGCTAGCCATAGCCATAACCGTCAAGGAGTGCTCGTTGTGCGGCCTTGGCCAGACTTCTCCCAACCCCGTACTCTCCACCATTGAATACTTCCGGGAGGAGTATGATGCCCACATAAAGGAGAAGCAGTGTCCGGCAGCGGTCTGCGACAGCCTCATGATATCGCCCTGCCAGCATACTTGCCCGGTAGGCATCAACATTCCCAAGTATGTGAGCCATATCGCCGCTGGCGAATACAAAGAGGCTGTGGAGACCATCCGTGAGCGCAACCCCTTCCCGGCTATCTGCGGTCGCATCTGCAGCCACCCCTGTGAATTCCGCTGCCGCCGCGGGGAACTGGACGACTCCGTGGCAATCAGAGCCCTGAAACGCTTTGCCTCCGACTGGTATTTCGCCAATGTGACCGAAGACCCCGAACCGTTTCCTCAAACTCAAAGCCAGCGGGTAGCCGTCGTCGGGGCGGGACCTACCGGCCTGGCCTGCGCCTATTTCCTGGCTCAGATGGGCTACCCGGCAACCGTCTTTGAGGCTCTCCCGGTTGGTGGCGGTATGCTCTCGGTGGCCATACCCGAGTTCCGCCTGCCCCGAGCGATTATTGACAAGGAGATTGATTATATCGCCAAACGGGGGGTGGATATACGCTACAACACCCCGATTAACGTTAACTTCACCGTGGAAGACCTGAGGAAAGACGGCTTTGCCGCCGTCTTTATCGCTGCTGGTGCTCAGAGAAGCCAGCGCATCGGCGTGCCCGGCGAACTGGAGGATGCCGAAGGCTTCTATTACGGACTGAGGTTCTTAAGAGACGTAAAGCTGGGCCGAGAAGTCAGGGTCGGCCGCCGAACGGCGGTCATCGGTGGCGGCAACGTAGCTCTGGATGCAGCTCGCACCGCCCTCCGCTTCGGTGCCGAGGAAGCAAAAATCTACTACCGCCGCTCCCGGGATGAGATGCCGGTCACCGAGGTAGAATACGACCAGGCTCTTGACGAAGGTGTAGAGGTCAGCTTCTTGATCAGCCCCACCCGGATAGCCGTCGAGAACTGGCGGGTAACCGGCCTGCAGTGCATCAAGATGAAGCTCGGTGAACCCGACCAGAGTGGCCGGAGGCGGCCGGTACCAATCACCGGCTCGGAGTTCTTTATTGAGGCGGATACCGTTATCGCCGCCGTAGGTCAGGCGCCAGACCTCTCCTTCCTGCCCGCCGACAGTGCTCTGGAACGTACCCGCTGGGAGACTCTGGTCGTTGACAGTAATACCCTGGCGACTAACATCAGCGGGGTCTTTGCCGGCGGTGACTTTGTCACCGGGCCGGGTATGGTGATAGACGCCATCGCCGCCGGCAGGAGGGCGGCCATCTCTATAGATAAATACCTGAGAGCCGACACCTCCAGGGTTGAGATTTATGACCTTAAAGCCAAGGTTAGTGAAGAGGTAGCGGCGCCAGACATAGATGAAGCCTGGGAAGCACAGCCAAGAGTGGCCGTGCCCACCCTTCCCGTTCGCAAGAGGAAAACAAGCTTTGAAGAGATAGAGCTCTGCTTCCCTGAAGAGAAGGCCCGGCAGGAAGCCAAGCGCTGTCTTAGGTGTGACCTGGAAGTTTAGCCAGTGGGAGGTTTACTATGAAATCGATAACGAAGCAAAAGCCCTTCGACGAAATAAAGGAGCAGCT
>CAZRIU010000008.1:12841-21026 GCA_964600245.1 uncultured Dehalococcoidales bacterium | reverse complement strand
ATCCCCTACCCCGTGGACAGGGAGACCTACGACCAGTCCATCGAACTGTTGCGCAGGGCGATTAACCGGGCTAAACTGGGTATAAAAGAGAAGAACGAGGCGGAGGGCAGGCTGAGGAGGGTGAGCACATTGTGAAAGGAGACAGCTATGAAGGTAATTCGGCTGTTCGGTTCGCTGGTTTTCGTAATCGGGCTGTTTATCGCGGTCTTTGCCGGGATACCCTGGTACGTCTACAATGAGCCCCTGTTGCCCTTGTGGCTGGAGATTGCGGTCTACGGCTTTCTCGGTGGTATCCTGCTGGTCTTACTGACGGTGGCTGTGGAACAGCGAAGAAGCAAGGCTGCGGGGGAGAAGCTCCCGCCTCCTGAGCCCCGGACTCGGATGATACTCCAGAATTCGGCAGAAGTCCCCGACCGCCAGATAACCGAGGCTCTGGGCCTGGTCAAGGGGCACACTATCTTCGCCATCTGGCTGGGCAGGGATATTTCGGCCCTGGTGCGGCTGATTCTTGGCGGTGAGCTGATTGAGTATACGGATATGATGGGGCGAGCCCGTGAGGTGGCTATGGCCCGGATGATAGCCCAGGCTGAGGAGCTGGGGGCTGACGCTGTTATTAACGTCCGTTTCGTGACCACCAGCGTCGTCGCCAGCGCTGCCGAGCTTTTAGCCTACGGCACCGCCGTCAAGCTCAAGTAGTCCAAGCTGCTGGTAGGGAGGTAGTGTGGTGAGAGATAAAGATGTAATCAAGAGCCCGGATACCGAGAGAGCCGAAAGAGTGCCGCCTGGCCAGAAGCTCACCGAAAAGTGGCCCGCGCTGCACTACGGCTCGGTGCCCAAAATCGATATTTCTAAGTGGACATTTAATATCTTCGGGCTGGTGGAGAGGGAGCGTAAGCTCAGCTATAAAGAATTTACCGCCCTGCCGCAGGTGAAGGTCTATTCCGATATTCACTGCGTTACCGGCTGGTCGAAGCTGGACAACCTCTGGGAGGGGGTGGCCAGCGAGCAGATAAAGGGGCTGGTCAACGTACTCCCCGAGGCAAAATTCGTCATGGTGCACTCTGCGGGCGGCTTTACCACCAACCTTTCGCTGGACGATTTCTTCCAGCCCGACGTCCTGTTTGCCCTGAAGCACAACGGCGAGCCGCTGACCGAAGCTCACGGCTACCCGCTGCGGCTGGTGGTGCCGCGGCTATATTTCTGGAAGAGCGCCAAGTGGGTTACGGGCGTCGAGTTCATGGCCGAGGATAAGAGGGGCTTCTGGGAATCATCCGGCTACCATAATCACGGCGACCCCTGGAAGGAAGAAAGATACAGCGATTAGGCTTTAGCCCGCTTTCGGGTAGAGATTAAATATCCCCCACTCGCCCCACCCAGTATCAGCGCCAGCCCGCCGCTGCCAACAGCGCAGAAGAGGGCGGCGTCGTAGAAAAACTCCTCGGTAAAAAGCAGCAGCATATAGCCCTCGGCGGACCAGAACTCGTTGGAGAAGAAGAGCAAGTGGAACTGTAGGAAAAGCTCGTCGAAGCCCAATAACGTGCCCACCCCCAGCGCCAGCATGAAAGCCAGCGTCAGGCAGGCGCCGCCGAAAATCGCCCAGACCAGTTTTCGCCAGTACCTTCGCCGCCGCCAGAATAAACAGACGGCGGCGTAGGCCAGGACGTAAAATAGCGTCCCGCCCAGCACCCAGTAGTCGAGCCGAATGAGGTCTTTGACGTCCTTAAAGTGGATGGTTTCTTCGGGGGTGAAGAGTTCGAAGGACTCGCCATCAACGGTGGCGGTGATGCTGACGTATTCCTCGCCGGAGTTAAAATAGTCGATCAGCTCGTCGGCGATTTGTTCCAGGGGGAACTCGGCTAGCTCGGGGGTCTGGACGACGCTGTATTTCTCGAAGCCGTAGTTATAGAGCCAGTGGCTGTTAACCGCCCAAGCTAGGCTTGCCGTGAACAATAGAAAGGGCAGGCAGAGGATAAAGAGCCATCGGGTGATGATGCCCAGGACTTTCGTCTTCATACAATTTAAGATTTTACACTGTTGTAGATGAAAAAGACAGGGGGAAAGGTTTTAGAAATTTCCGGTTGGTTATGTCTTGCAACCGTATTCCCAAAAATCACCCCTGTTGTTATAATAAATCAGAGTCATGTTCAGTCACCTCCATGTTCACACCCAGTACAGCCTCCTCGACGGCATGGGTCGCATCTCTGACCTCGTGGCGCGAGCCAAGGAAATGGGTATGGAAAGCCTGGCCATAACCGACCACGGGGTTATGTATGGCGCCATCGAGTTCTACCTCACCGCCAAGGAAGCGGGGATAAAGCCCATCATCGGCTGCGAGGTCTATCTGGCGCCGAACGGGCGCTTGAGCCGCAACGCCAGCGACAAGAACAACTACCACCTCGTTTTGCTGGCCAAGAACCAGACGGGTTACCGCAACCTCATCCAGCTCACCACCAAGGCGCACCTGGAGGGCTTTTATTACCGCCCCCGCTTGGACAAAGAGCTTTTGGAACGCTATCACCAGGGGCTTATTGCCCTGAGCGCCTGCATCGTCGGCGAGGTGCCCCAGCTTATCCTGCAGGGGAGGCTCGAAGAGGCCAAGCAGGCCGCCCTCTGGTACAAAGAGACCTTCGGCGATTTCTACTTTGAAATACAGCGCCACCCCATCGCCGAGCTGGAGCAGCTCAACCAGCATCTTATCCCGATGGGCCAGGAGCTGGATATACCGCTGGTGGCCACCAACGACGTCCACTACGTCAACAAGGAGGACGCCTCCGCCCACGACCTGCTGCTCTGCATCGGCACCAACTCCTCTATCCACGACCAGAAGCGGATAAAGATGGCCGGTGACTTCTATTACCTCAAGAGCCCCGAGGAGATGGCGGCGCTCTATCAGGATATTCCCCAGGCGCTGGAGAACACCGAGCGTATCGCTGAGATGTGCAACCTCAAGTTGGAGTTTGGCCGCCTCCACCTTCCTGAGGTGGATTTGCCCGAGGGCAAGACCGCCGATGAGTTTCTGGCCGACCTCTGCCACCAGAGCCTGGATAAGTATTACCCCGACACCTCACCGGAGATGAAGCAAAGGCTCGACTACGAGCTGGAGGTCATCAAGCAGACTCAGTTTGCCAACTACCTGCTTGTGGTCTGGGACATCATCTCCTTCGCCAAGGAGCACAAAATCCTCTTCGGGGTCAGGGGCAGCGCTGCCGCCAGCATCATCCTGCGCTGCCTGGGTATCACCGAGGTCGACCCCATCGAGAATAAGCTCGTCTTCGAGCGCTTTCTTAACCTGGAGCGCCAGGAGATGCCCGACATAGACTTAGACTTCGAGGACGCCCGCCGCGACGAGGTAATCGCCTACGTCTCAAAAAAATACGGCAAGGACCACGTCGCCCAGATTATCACCTTCGGCACGCTGGGAGCTAGAGCGGCGCTGCGGGATGTGGGGCGGGCGCTGGGCATGGCCTACGGCGACGTTGACCGCGTCGCCCGGCTGGTGCCCTTCCGCCCGGGGATGACCTTGGAAAGGGCACTGGAGGAGAACAACGAGCTGCGGGTTATCTACGCCGAGGACAAAATCATCCGCAAGCTGGTCGATTCCGCCCAAAGGCTGGAGGGCATCGCCCGCCACGCCAGCACCCATGCCGCGGGCGTGGTCATCTCCAAGCAGCCGCTGACCAGCTATGTCCCCCTGCAGCGGGCGAGCAAGGGCGACGGCGAGACCACGGTAATGACCCAATTCACCATGGAGGATATCGCCCACATCGGGCTGCTCAAGATGGACTTCCTCGGACTAGCCAACCTGACCATCCTGGGCAGGGCTAAAGAGATTATCGCTAAGAGCCGGGGCGTCGATATCGACCTGCACAATATAGCCATGGACGACGCCAAGACCTTCGAGCTTTTGTCTTCCGGGGAGACGGCGGGGGTCTTTCAATTAGAGGGGGCGGGGATGCGCCGCTACATCAAGGAACTCAAGCCCACTACCTTCAGCGATATCGCCGCCATGATTGCCCTCTACCGCCCCGGACCCATGGAGCACATCCCCACCTTTATCAAAGCCAAGCATGGGCTGGAGCCCATCCACTATCCCCACCCGGCCCTGGCCAGCATCCTGGAGGAGACCTACGGGGTCATTGTCTACCAGGAGCAGGTGTTGTTTATCGTCCAGGCTCTGGCTGGCTACAGCCTGGGACAGGCCGATATCTTCCGCAAGGCGATGGGCAAGAAGATTGCCGCCGTGATGAAGAAGGAACAGCGTAATTTTATGAGGGTGCCAGGGAGATGGGCTATTCCTCTCAAGTTGCCGAGGAGGTTTTTGCCCTTATTGAGCCCTTCGCCGGCTACGCCTTTAACAAGGCGCACAGCTTCAGCTATGCCCTTATCGCCTACCAGACCGCCTATCTCAAGGCGAACTACCCCGCCGAGTATATCACCGCCTTTCTCATTACCCAAGCCGACCAGCAGGATAAGGTCGCCACCGCCGTCGCTGAGTGCCGCCGTCTCGGTATGGAGGTTTTGCCCCCCGACGTCAACCGCAGCCAGGTCAACTTTTCTATAGAGCCCGACGAGGAGGGCAAACCCGCCATACGCTTCGGGCTGAACGCGATTAAGAACGTGGGGGTGGGGGCGGTGGAACCGCTGGTTAACGAGCGCCTTAAAAACGGTGCCTTCGAGTCTATCGACGACCTCTGCCGCCGCACCGACCTGCACGGGCTCAATCGGCGGGCGATGGAGAGCCTGATAAAGGCCGGTGCCTTTGACAGCCTGGGCGACCGCGGCGCCCTTCTCGCCAGCGTCGGGCGCATACAATCCCTAGCCCAGCGGGAGCAGCACCTGCGCGAGACGGGGCAGTCCACCATGTTTGACCTCTGGGGAGAGAGCATGCCTACCCCTGTGCCCAGTCTGGAGCTGGAGACGGCCGAAATCTCGACCAAGGATAAACTCGCTTGGGAGAGGGAGCTGATGGGGGTCTATCTCTCCGAGCACCCCTTCGCCGCTTTTGCCGATAAAGTAGCCGCGGATAACACCATTCTCTGCGGGCATGTCGACACCGAGCTGGTGGGGCAGACCATACTGGTGGCGGGCATGGTGGCTTCGGTGCACCAGTCTTTTACCCGGGACCGCCGTCCCTTCGCCAGCGTCATGCTGGAAGACCTCGACGGTAGAGTGGAGGTTATGGCCTGGCCCGATGTCTATACCAGCACCAGGGAGCTCTGGCAGGAAGGCACGATACTGCTGGTGGAAGGCAGGGTGAGGGTGAGGAACGATCGGGTGCAGTTAAGCTGCGATAACGTGCGCCGCTACCAGCTCGAAACCGCCCCTGAAGAAGCTCCGCCCGAAGGGGAGAAAAAGCCCGAACCCCCACCGCCCAAGAGCCGCCTGACCATAAGCATCAAGCAGACGGAGGATATCGACAACGATGTCGCCTGCCTCAATAAACTGGTCGATACCCTGAGAATCTTCCCTGGGGAGGATGAGGTCAACATGTGCGTCGTCAGCGGGGACAGGGTGGTTAACCTTAAACTGTCCAATATAAACACCGGCTACTGCCCCGAGCTGCACCAGCGCCTGGTGGAACTGGTGGGGGAGGAGGGGCTGAAGGTGGTGACCAGTGGCTGAAGCCGGGAGCGGGAAAGAGATGGCGGGACACCGCAAGAGACTGCGGGAAAAGTTCATCAAATCGGGGCTGAGCGGCTTTCACGACTATGAGATTGTCGAACTACTGCTTACCTTGGGCTCGCCGCGCAAGGACTGTAAGCCCCAGGCTAAGGAAGCCATCAAGAGATTCAAGAGCTTGAGGGGGGTGCTCTCGGCTTCACCCGAAGAATTGCAGCAGATAGAGGGCATCGGGCCTCACAACGCCCTGGGCATTAAGCTGGTATCTGAGGTAGCCCGGGAGTTTCTCAAGCAGAAGGTTGTAGCTAAGCCCGCCTATAAGTCGGCGCAGGAGATTTTCGATTACCTCTACCACTCCATGCGCGACCTTAAAAAAGAGGTCTTCAAGGTCATCTACTTAAACAGCCAGAACCAGATTATCGACGTCGCCGATATCGCTAAAGGCACGGTGGATAGGGGGGTGGTCTCCGCCCGCGAGGTGATGGAGAGTGGCATGAGGCATAACGCTGTTTCACTGATTCTGGTCCACAACCACCCCTCGGGCAAGCCTGAGCCCAGCCAGAGCGATGAGCAGATAACCAGGGACCTGGTCTTCGCTGGGGGCATTATGCAGATAAGGGTCTTAGACCATATCGTCATCGGTGAGAATAAATACTATAGCTTCGCCGTGGAGGGGCTAATCGAGAAATACGAGGGGGACTTCTTAGACCTGAAGCTTAAAGGGGTTTCCGAGGCGAAACGGAGAATCTACCGCGCCAAGGTGTTGCCACCCGAGCTTCACTGGCGCCCCTGACTAAAAAAGAGTAACGGACTAACCTTTTGTCGCCACCATCGTTATAATAGAGTGGAGAGATAAAGAGTAATTTAAGGAGGACGCTATGAAAAGAGCTTTGCTTTTGGTCGCCGCGGTGGTGTTAACCCTGGGCCTGGTGGCGGGGTGCACGACGGTTCCGACCTACGATGATGCCGGGCAGGATATAGACATTGGCCTAGACCAGGAGTTTATTATCGCCCTCGGCTCTAACCCCACTACCGGCTACAGCTGGCAGGAAAGCTATGATGAGACCATGCTTGAGCTTGTGAAATGGGATTACGAAGAAGAGGCAGAAGAAGAGGATGTCGTCGGCGCTGGCGGCGTCGAGTATTTCCGCTTTCTGACACTGCAGGCGGGGGAGACTGAGATAACCCTGACCTATGAGCGGCCCTGGGAAGACGGCGACCCGGTCGAGACCAAGGTATTCACCGTTATTATTGAATAGCGTTTGATTAGCGATGGGCTTCCAGGCGGAGCAGGGACTTTTTCACCCCCACCCCACCGCTGTAGCCGCCGAGCTCATCGCCCGCCACCACCCGGTGGCAGGGAATGATAACGGGCAGGGGGTTCCGGGCCAGAGCCTGCCCCACCGCCCTCGCCGCCTTTTCTTTACCCAATCTTTTGGCTATCCAGCCGTAACTCCGGGTCTCCCCGTAGGGAATGAGTTTGGTAATACGCCAGACCTGGCGCTGAAAATTGGTGGCTGAGGAGAGGTCAAGCTCTTCGGGGAATTTAACCCGCTTGCCAGCGAAGTAAGATTTAAGGCGCTCTATTGTCTTAACAAAGGGTTTTTCGGAGAGGGTGGCCTTTTTCAGGTCGCCCAGCCGCCGCTCGGCTTCTCTAGCTGAGGGTTGGGGTGGGGTGGCGGCGAGCAGTCCCGAATCAGAGCCCGCTATCCCCACCCAACCCATGTTGGTATTAAAGATGGTGTAGTATAGCCGTTGGGTCGTGGTCTTTACCCCTACAAGAGAATCTACGACTTGCGCGCTCTGCGACGCAGCTGAAGATAGGCGGCCAGGAATATCAAGGCGGCTCCGAGCAGGATGGAGACCAGTATCTTGACCAGCTGCGGCAAGTCCATGCTCAGGAAGAAAGCGTAGCTGAAGACGCCAGCCAGGATAGCCAGCGCGTAGGAGGCGGTATGGGCGCTGAAGGTGCGGTGCTTTATCGCCCGGACGATGAGCCAGGCGATAAGCCCCAAAGAGGCTAAAATAGCCAGTGTTACCAGTATGCCGCTTACCATCCTACCCTCTCAAAATACTTGCCCAGACAGGTGAACATCCCCACCGTCAGCAGCAGGGCGACCAGTTGTCCCCACTCCGACAGGTAATTCACGTACTGGGCGGCCAGGTAGCCGACGCCAGCCAGGCAGAAGATAATTCCAAAACCGAACAGTACGTATTCTAGCTTCATCTCAACGTCTCCAGTTATCAATACTTACGCGCTAGCGACGATACGTGCACTATTATCCGCCGCTCGACCCCGTCCCGCTTGATGATTACCGAGAACTCGTAGTCCTGGATTTCGGGGATGTCGGCGGGGCGAAGCACGCTGGTATCTATCGTCCAGCTAAATTCTTCTTTATCGAAGCTGGGTATGGCTACCGCCTGCGATACCAGGTCGCTGTGCTTGGTCTCGCCGAACCAGATGGCTACTTCGACATCAGCCGAGTAGGTGCTAAAAGTGCGGTTATCTATCTCATAGCGGAATTGTATGTCCTGCCCTTCTTCGGTCCAGGTGGGATAAGCATAG
>CAZRIU010000008.1:0-12741 GCA_964600245.1 uncultured Dehalococcoidales bacterium | reverse complement strand
ATAGTGACGGTGTCGTAGACGCCCATGTAGCCGTCGAAGACGAATATGAAGATAATAGCTAGAAAGAAGGCTATGGTCAGCCCCAGGTAGAGGTTCTTGCGCTGGGCGGTCTTTTTGGTCTTTGGCGTTGCCATCTAAAGTCTCTTTATCATAATTAGAAGCGCCGACGCTTGTCAAATAGTTTTTTAGCCCATCTCGGGCTCGATGAGCCCGTAGTCGCCGTCGTGGCGGCGGTAGAGCAGGTTGAGCTCGTCGCTCTCGGCGTTAAAGAAGAGGAAGAAGTCGTGCCCCAGAAGCTCCATCTGGTCGATGGCTTCGGCGGCTGACATCGGCTTGACGTTAAAGCGCTTGACCTTGACCACCTTACCCACGGGCGGAGCCTCGGCCCCAAATTTACCCCTTGCCGTCGGTCTGCCCCGTCCCTTCTCGTAGAGCTTGCCCTTGTAGCGCTCAATCTGCCGGTTGATGACGGAAGCCACCTTGTTAATGGCTGCGGGCAGGGCTTCCCCACGCTCCGCCCCCCGCAGCAGGGTGCCGCGGCTGTCTATGGTTAGCTGGACGACGAAGTGCTCCTTGGTGTTCCTTATCTTTTCCTGGGCGATTTCCACCTTGTATTCCCTGACATCGGGCAGGTGGCGGCCGAGCTTGCCCAGCTTGCTTTCAATGAGCTGGCGTACGGTGGGGGTTAGTTCTATGTTTTTAGCCGTTATCTGTAGCTCCATCGTTTCACCCTCCTTAAGCTGGTTCCTTTATCTCTTTAGCCAGCACCAGACCCCATACCGAGCTGGCCCCACTTTCCTTGAGCGCCCGGGCGCAGGCGTCGAGGGTGGCTCCCGAGGTGGCCACGTCGTCAATGAGCAGGACTGCCCTGCCTTCCAGTCTGCGGTCACGGCAGGAGAAGGCGCCGGCGACGTTGTCGCGGCGCTCGTCCACGTTGGCTGTCCGTGCCTGGGGTGGGGTATAGCGTTCCCTTACCAGGCAATCATCGACCAGGGGTAAGCTGGTAATGTTCGCCAGCTCCAGAGCCAGCAGGCGCGACTGGTTGTATCCTCTTTCCCGCAGGCGCTTGTGGTGCAGCGGCACCGGCACCAGTACATCTACCGGCAGTGGATTGGCCTTCAGGTAATCGCCCAGCCATTGCCCCAAGAGTGCCGCTATCGCCCTCAGGTTGTTATACTTGAGTTGGTGGATAGCCTGGCGGACGGCGCCGTCGAATTTAAAGGGGGCACGGATGCCGTCTATCGACGCCTGCCAGCCGACGCAGAGGGGGCAGATTACGGCGTTGAGCTGGGGCCGTCCGCAGCGGGGGCAGAGGGGAGGCGTAACGCGGGGCAGCGACTTGAGGCAGTCGGAGCAGATAAAATCCCCCTCCCTTCCACAGCCAACGCACCAGCGTGGAAACAACAGGTCGAGTGCTATCCCCTTGAGTTTGGTTAACTGAGGGAGCACCTTCCTCCAGCCTAGTTGGGGGTAAAGGCTCGGGTTTTAACGGGGGCGAGGGCTGTGTGATACCCCGCTAATGATGGGTTCGTTGATATAAACATCACCGTTCCTGATTTTAAGGTTGAAACCGCAATCAGGATTGGTGCAAACCCACGCTTTGTAATGAATGGCTGCCCCCTGACTACCAAAGTCGGACAGGGGCACCAGATCTCCAGAATTGCATTTCTGGCATTTGGGGAAATTAGTTTGTTCCATGAAGTCCTCCTCCCAACCAAATTATGGAATCTTATGAAGTATACACTATGCTTCTGTCGTTGGCAAGTTCCCCTCAAGCGCCACCGAGCTTATCTGGGTATAGATGGGGCCCTCCCGGGTGAGCTGGCTCTTCATCAGCTTGACGCTATCGGCAATAAAGCTTGGGGCGGCCTCGAATTCGGTTTCAGCGATGAGCTGCCCCAGCCTCTGGCGCTCTTCGGGGGTGGCCCGGTCTCGCAGTCGGGCCAGCGTTAAATGAGGGGTGAAGCGCCGACCCTCGGGGGGAAAGCCCAACCTTTCCAGCCCGGACTCAATACGCTGCTGGAGGCGAGCCAGCTTTTCCACCTCCCCGCTCACCCCCACCCATACTATCTGCACCCGCCTGGGGTTGGGGAAAACGCCCAAATCTTTGACTTCAAGCGGAAAAGAGGGCGTGCCCTGCACCGCTTGGGTCATGGCGGTGGTTATTTCGTCCAGCCTGTCCGCGGCCACGCTGCCCAGGAACTTCAATGTCAGGTGGATGTTGTTGGGGTCGACCCACTTTGCCGGTGCCGAACTGCCCGCTTTTAGTTGCGCCTGGAGCTCTCTGAGTCCCCTTTTCACCCCGTCGGGGAGCTCGATGGCGATAAAACAGCGCACCTGTTCCATAGTCTAGGGCTCGTTTTTGATGCCGAGCAGCCTCCGGGCGTTGCCGGATAGCATCAGGTCTTTGGTCTCTTGGTTTAAGTCCAGCGCCTTAATCTCTTTGAGCAGGCGAGGCTGTGGCATCAGGGGGTAGTCGCTGCCGAAGAGGATTTTTTCGGCGCCGACCAGCTTAACGACATGGTTATAGACATCGGGGTTATAGAGGAAGGGGGAGGCGGCGGTATCAAAATAGACGTTTTTCATCGCCTTTTTGACCTCGGGCATGAGGTTATAGAAGGGCAACCCCCCGCCCCAGTGGGCGCAGACGATGGTCAGCTGGGGGTGGGCTTCGATAAAGGGGTAGAGTATGTCGGGGGTGACGCCCCCCTTACCCTGGTAGCTGTGTCCCACCGGTTCCGAGGCGTGGGTTAGAAGGATTAGCTTGTGGTGGGCGAGCGCCTCGACGAAGGGGTCTATCACCATCTCGTCGGAGAGGTCGAAGAGCTGCATATCGGGCCTTATCTCACCGACACCCTTTAGCCCGGCCTTAGCACAGCGCTCGATTTCGGCGACGGCGGCCTTGGTCGATTGGGGCTGGACGGCGCAAAAGCCGACCAGCCGCTGGGGGTAGCGGGTGACGGCATCAATGATATAGTCGTTGGTTTCGACGCAGAGGTCGTGGGTCGTCCAGCCGATATTAAGAATGACTGAGACATCAACCCCGCTTTTATCCATAGCGGCGATGAGCTCGTCGGCGGTGGCTATTTTAGCCTCGGGGTTGGAATAGAGAATGGCGAAGCAGGGGTCGCGGTCGATGTACTGACTGCGCTTCTTCTTTATCTCGGGGGGGAAGACGTGGCTATGAAAGTCGATGGTCACAGCCCGATTATAGCAAACGACCTGTAGGGCTTCAAGCGGGGAAGGATTAATCTTCCTTCTTTTCTTCTTCCGCCTTTTCCGCGGGCTCCTTGCCTTCTTCGGCTTCCACCTCTTCGGCGCCTTCCTCTATCTCCTCGGCCTCAACCTCTTCGGGCACGACCTCTTCCTCGACCTCAATCTTGACCTCGCTGACCTTGACCACCATCTGGTCTGGTTCGTCGAGAACGGTAACCTCGGGCCCGAGGACGATATCCCTGACGAATATGGCCTGCTCTACCTCCTCGAGGATGCTGATATCGACCTCAATCTGGGGCGGGAGGTCGTCGGGGAGGCACTCCACGCTTAAAGAAGTCAGGCTGTGGGATACGGTGCGCCCCTTTTCTTTCATGGCCGGGGCTTCGCCAGTCAAAACAATGGGTACGTCGAACTTTATCTTTTCCGTCATCTTCACTTGGTAGAAGTCGACGTGGAGCAGCGCGCCGCTGCGTGGCTCTTTCTGGATTTCGCGGATGAAGACGCTATGGGGGCTTTTATCGCCTTCGACGTCGAGGGCGATGATACGGGTCATGCCCGCCCGGGCTATCGTCTTTTGCAGGGTGGGCGTATCGCACTGCAGCGCCAGCGAATCAAACCCGTCCCCGAAAAGGTGGGTAGGGGTTATGCCCTGGCGGCGCAAAAACCGAGTCTTCTTGCCCAAAACCTCTCTTTTATTAGCCTTCAGTTTCAGTTTTTCCATCTGTTTCCCCTACCCCGTCTGGTACCAGCTTTGTCAAACCACCAAGCTGGCGTGCTTTAACAACCATTAACATTAACACTTTCTACAGGGTAAAGTCAATTTGAGCCAGCTAGACTTAAACCTGCCAACTATTGTATAATCAAGGCACAGATGGCGAAGAAGTCTTTAGCTGAGACGGGCGGTTCGAAATCAACCTCGGCTACTAGTGCAGAAGCCGAGGTTTTTTCTTTATCGGCCTCGGTGGCCGAGATGGAGGCGATGGCTAAAAAGCTGCGCCGCCACATCATCACCATGGTGGGCAAGGCGGGCAGCGGCCACCCCGGTGGCTCCCTTTCTTCAGTGGAGATTGTGACCGCCCTCTATTTTAAGATAATGCGGCATAAGCCCCTCGACCCGCAGTGGCCGGACCGAGACCGCTTTATCCTGAGCAAGGGGCACGCCGCCCCTGTCCTCTACGCCACCCTGGCCGAGTGCGGCTATTTTCCCGTAAAAGAGTTGCTCACCTTAAGGCAGATGGACAGCCGATTGCAGGGGCACACCGACCGCACCATTACCCCCGGCGTGGAGATGTCGGCGGGCTCTCTGGGGCAGGGGTTGTCCTTCGCCCTAGGGGTGGCTTTAGCCGGCCATATCGACGGGCAGGATTATCGGGCCTACGTGTTGCTGGGGGATGGGGAGTGCAACGAGGGGCAGGTCTGGGAGGCGGCCATGGCCACGGCCCACTACAACGTGGACAACCTGACGGCTATCGTGGACAACAACGGCCAGCAGATTGACGGCTGGAACTGCGACGTCATGAGCCTCGACCCCTTCGCCGGCAAGTGGCAGTCTTTCGGCTGGAAGGTCATCGAGGTCGACGGGCATAGTATTCCCCAGCTTATCGATGCCTTTAAGGAGGCGCAGAAGGTCAAAGGGCAGCCCGCGGTCATCATCGCCCACACCATAAAGGGTAAGGGCGTCAGCTATATGGAGAATAACCCCGATTTTCACGGCACCGCCCCCAACGCCATGGAGGTGGAGATAGCCTTAAAGGAGCTGGAATAAGTGGAACCGGTTTCGGTGCGGGAGGCCTATGGTAAAGCCCTGCTTGAGCTGGGCATGGAGAACCACGACGTGGTGGTGCTGGACTCCGACCTTTCGCGCTCGACGATGACCGCCTTCTTCGCCCGCGAGTTCCCTGAGCGCTTCTTCGAGTGCGGTATCGCTGAGCAGAACATGATTGGCATCGCCGCCGGCATGGCGGCGTCGGGTAAGATAGCCTTCGCCAGCACCTTTGCCGTTTTTGTCCCTGGGCGCTGTTTCGACCAGGTGCGCATGTCCATAGCCCAGCCGGGGCTAAACGTTAAGCTGGTGACCACCCACGGCGGCATCAGCGTCGGCGAGGACGGCACCTCGCACCAGTCCATCGAAGACCTGTCTTTGATATGCTCACTGCCCGGTTTTAGCGTTATCGTGCCCGCCGACGCTACCGAGACCACCGAGGCGGTGAAGGCGGCGGCGGCTCATCTGGGGCCTTTTTACATCCGGCTCTGCCGCCCCAGGCTGCCGCTGGTCTACGGCGAGGACTACCGCTTCAAGCTGGGCAAGGCGGTGATGATGAGGCAGGGTGGGGATGCCACCATAATCGCCATCGGCTTGATGGTCAGAGCGGCCCTGGAAGCCGCCATCGAGCTGGAGCGGGAGGGCATCTACTGCCGCGTCCTCAATATGTCCACCCTCAAGCCCATCGATGAGGCGGCCATAATCCGGGCTGCCGCCGAGACCGGGGCTATCGTTACCGCTGAGGAGCATTTGGAGCACGGGGGCTTGGGCAGCCTGGTGGCCCAGGTGGTGGCCAAAAACAAGCCCGTGCCCATGGAGTTTATCGCCATCAAAGACACCTACGCCAAGTCAGGCAAGCCTTCCGAGCTTCTGGAGAGATACGGGCTCACCGAGAAGGATATCGAGCGGGGCGTGAAGTCGGCAATAAAGAGAAAGCGCTAATCGCTTCGGTGTCTTTGGGTCGCCGCCAGCCACCTCGTCCTCAGGAAATGGGTAAAGCCCACCAGACAGGGCAGGGCGATACTGTAGACTATTAGTACCCCGGAAAGCCCTGTTAGCCAGCAGACGAGGGGCAGAGGCACGAAGATAAAGGCGGCGGCCTTGGTGGTATCCCGGAAGATAAAGTGAGCCAGTATGGCCGGCGCGGCCACTATCAGCATGGGTACGGTGAGCACCGCCAGCAGCACCCCGATGGTGGCTGATTCCCCTCGTCCTCCCCGGAAGCCTAAGAATATGGGCCAGTTGTGGCCGAAGACGGCGGCGGCTCCCGCCAGCAGGACGACTGCCTGGGGGGCATTAAATGCCTGAGCGATAAGCACTGCCAGCGCTCCCTTGGCGGCATCGACAATGCCCACCATCACCCCCACCCTGGGCCCGAGTTGGCGATAGGCGTTAGCCGCCCCCATGTTGCCGTCGCCGATTTGCCTGATGTCGATGCCTTTGAGGACGCGCCCGGCGATATAGGCGGTGGGGACGGAGCCCAGAAAGTAAGCTGCTAATATTATAAGCCAGGGCATTTTAACTCTCTTCTTGGTGCCGGGGGTGGGACTCGAACCCACAAGGACCAAGTCCGGCGGATTTTAAGTCCGCTGCGTCTGCCAATTCCGCCACCCCGGCCAAAGCTAAATATTAGAAATTACCCCTCATTTTTAGCAAAGTTGGCGTTAATTTGGCGTTAATTTTATTTTTTACCCCGTTTTTCCCTGGGGGCAACACTTCAGCTAATAACGCCATAGCATCCTCTTGCATGCCCTCAATTATATGGCTGTAGGTGTCCATTGTAAAGGCTACTGACGCGTGACCCAGCGCTTCGCTGAATGTTATGAAGTCGCCTTTTCTAACTCACGGAAGAAGGCTGGCCTAAAGGGGTCCCACCGGCCCACCAGCCGGTCAAAGGCAGGCTGGGTAAAGCTCTCCTTGAATATCCGGTAGTAGTAAAGTTCCTCCACGGAAGATAGCCAGGGGTTACCCTCTACCCGATTGTGGTCGGCCAGTTCCTTATCTGTGATGTGCTTCTCCGCCATTTTACGCATAATATAGGCCACCCCCGACCCCTGGGCAAAGAACCGCTTAGTCTGGTATAGAACACGCTTGGGCAGGGCGTCCTCGAAAGCCTGGCGCAGAATCCATTTGCCGGTCTTTTCCTCACCGTAAATCTTATACTCAAGCGGTATCTTCAGGCAGAAGTCCATCACCTTGGTATCGAGAAAAGGCGTTCGGCCCTCTATTGAATTAGCTGCATTCAATCTATCCAGCCTCTGCAGTGCTGTGTTGTGGGCGACCTGGATAAGCTTGTCCACTATACTGGCAACCTCCTCCGGGTTCTCCCCCTGCCGGAACTGCCCGTCATAGCCGCCGAGAAACTCATCAGCCCCCTCGCCGGTAAGGACGCAGCTTGTATGCGGCTTAACAAACCGTGCCGCTAGGAAATTGGCAATCGCCCCGTGCACACAGCTTTCCTCATACATCTCCTGGTGATAGATGGCCTGGGGCAAAATATCCTTTATTTCCTTTTCCTCAAACATCAAAATGTGATGCTTGACACCCAGATATCTGGTCACATCTTTAGCCAGCGGCAGGTCCTTCCCTTCCTCCATGCTCACGGTAAAGGCTTCTATATCCGGAGCTATCTCGTGAGCCATGTAGATTATGAGGCTGCTGTCCAGCCCCCCGCTCAACAGAACTCCCCCCACCGCCCCGTCTTTCACCCGCTTCTCGGTCGCCTCCATCAGAAGCTGACGTAATACCTTCTTGCCCTGTTCAAAATCTTCAAAATCGGGGGTTTCCACCTTCTGGCGTGCATAGTTTAAAAATCCCAGGTCTGCGGAGTAAATATAGCCCGGTGGAAATTCTTTAACATCTTCAGCAATGCCCACTAGGCTCTTAGCCTCTGAGGCGAAGCAAAGCTTACCTCTGTTATGCCCGTAGTAAAGCGGCTTTATGCCGGCCCAGTCCCGGGCCAGTATCATCTGGCCACCGTCAGAGATAGCACAGGCGAAGTCCCCATCTATCTTATCGGCAAACCGGGCGCCGAATTTATCATACAGCGCCAGCACCGCCTGGGCGTCGGTCTTATTTCCCTTTTCCTGATATATACGCCCATCGAGCACCACGGCTCTCCCGTCATCGGCAGCATAGTGTGAGCCGGGCCTGGAGTCTCCCCCCACATTCAGCTCACAGCACCCCAGATTGACCCCCTGCTTCTGATTTATCCAGGTCTCGTGGGGGCCACGATGCTTGATTCTCTCCAGCATGCGAGCCAGTTCTCCCTTATCCGCCCCTTTAACTCCAGCGATTCCGGCCATATTTCCTCTCCTTTATTTAATATGACTATATTTCAACTACTCCGCACTTTTTGAAAAGAATCCAGCACCTTGACAGCTTGAAAACTATCCAGACAATAGGCATCGGCGCCTATCTCCTGGGCATAGTCATCGGATACCGCTGCCCCCCCGATGAGTACCTTGACCCCATCCCTTAAGCCATTGTCTTTGAGGGCTTCGATAACCACCGCCATCTCGGGCATGGTAGTGGTCAGCAGCGCCGATAGACCCAGGTAATCGGGGCTCTCTTTTTTGACAAAGTCAACTATCTTCTCCGCCGGCGTATCTACGCCCAGGTCATGCACCTCGTAGCCCGATCCTTTGAGCAGAATAGCTACGATGTTCTTACCAATGTCGTGGATATCCCCCTTCACTGTGGCGATGGCGAATTTCCCCTTGGTCTCAACATTCGACTCCTCAAGCAGCGGCTTGAGAATCTCCATAGCCTCGCCCACCGCATCCGCCGAAGCCAGCATATCGGGGATAAAATACTCCTTGGCGGAGAATTTCTCGCCCACCACCCGCATCCCCGCCGTCAGAGCCTGGCTGATTATCTCCGCCGGTGAGATGTTTTTCTCCAGCGCTAGCCGAGTCAACTCCACCACCCCCGGTGTACCCGATAACTCCTCGTCTATACCCTCGTCTTGCTGGGTCTTCCTTCCCTGGATAACGTTCTCCTTAAGCTTGGCAATAATCTCGTTTTCAGTCATTTCTACTTCCTTTCTTGGTAAACGTTCAATCTGGGCAAAATCCCGGGAACCTCCTTGAATATCCTGGCCGTGGTATCCGGGTCTATATACTCCACCGGTTTGGCCAACAGCTCGTTCATTCTCTGGTAGGCCAGGGCGAAAACATCGTCGCCTTCCCCATCCCCTTCAAAAGGATAGGGCGGAGAGATTTCTCCGCTACGCAGCACGGGCCGAATGTAGCTAATGTACAGCTTCTGCGGTGTCGCCACCGTCTCTCTTATCTGCTTTAGAACCCCGTCCAGCTCTTGAGTATCAATCCGCGGGGTCTTGAGGAAAAACTTGAGCATCTGGAAGTGGGCATCATCCAAGACCGCCTGGAGCAGGCAGAAAACTGCGTTGCAATCAAGGAGGCCGTAGGCGCAGTGTAAATACTGGGGCCCGCTTAAGGTCACCACGATATCCGAGAACAACCTCTCAATCGATGCCTGCTGGCCGGGTATCTTGGCATCGCACACCCCCGAGGTGGAATAGTTGGGTATCTTATAGAAACGCGCCATCTGAACACAGTCGATATTGTACTGGCTGGTTTCCACCGAGCCGTAGGAATCGCCCAGGGTATCCATCCGCGCCCGCACCGGCACGCTGCCGTAGAGCATCGGCGTCCCTCTATTCACCAGCTGGCCCAGGGTTATGCCGGCCAGAACCTCGGCATTTATCTGGGCCATGATGCCTGCCTCTTTGATAGGAGCCGTCGTTCCCGCCTGCGGGGATGAGGAAACCGCTACGGGCAGCCCACGGCGGCAAATCTCGATAAAGCTATCGGTGGTATCGGCGACAAACTGCAGCGGGCTCTTGACCAGACAGGTGATAAAGGAGATTATGGGGTTTTCTTTGAGGTTCTCTTTCCCCCCGGCTATGAGCTCGGCCATTCTCACCACGTTGTCCAGCTGTTCCAGCTTGGTCAGCCCCGACATGAAGTGCTTGGTGGTATTGTTCAGCGAGGCGAAGAACTTGTTGACATCCTTATTATCCTCGGTGATGTCCTCGTCCTGGATGTTCACGGTGCGGATGTAGCCGTCCAGTGTCTCCAGGTGCTCACAGACGTGCGCCGACTGGCAGAGGTCAGCCACAGTGCCGCGGCGGGAGTGAAACTCGGGCACCTTAATCTCAACATTGCGGTCGGATTTCTTGACATAGGTGGGGAAATCGACATCCAGCCAGATATTGGTCTCCGAGCCGGAGATAAAATAGACCCTCGGCTCATCGCCTTTCATTATCAGGGCATTATCCGGGTTTCTGGCGCCCAGCTTGACTGTCTTGGGGGCGCTATCAAGGGCTTCTTTAACCAGTTTTTCCGGTATCTTTATATGCCAGTAGGGACTGTCACCGGAAGAAGTAGTGTTAACCTCAGCCCCGTGACTGTGAAATATTTCCGCCGCTTCCTTACTAAAGCAAATCAGGCCGGGGTCAACCAGTATCTGCAGGGAAGCCTGGTGAATTTGCTGTACCTGCTCATCGGTAATTCTCTGGTAGGGATTGGAAACTAGTATCCCTTCTCTGGGCAATCTACTCCTCCTCTCGGACCCTCAGCCTATCTCAATCTACAATGCCGCTTATCTCGGATAGTATCTGCTCTCTTATTTCAGTGGGCAGGTGGTATTTAGGCTCAGCGATAAGCCGCCGCACCTTTTCTCCCGCCTTCTGCCAGATAGCTCTTCCCCCCTTGGCCTCCCACTCCTCCCGACTGCTCTGGTCACTCAAAGAAGGCCGGTAGTGCTCACGGCGCATAAAGCGCCGGGTATGCCTAGCGGCCACGAAGTTACCCCCCGGCCCCACCTCCCTGATTAGGTCAAAGGCCAGGGTACTATCATTGACCTTGATACCAGACACCGCCCTCATCACCATCCCCAGTATCTCGTTATCAATGACGAACTTTTCATAGCAGGCCGTCAGGGCGAACTCCATCATTCCGGCGGCGTCGTGGATGAAATTGGCGCCGGCTAGGGCGCAGAGGAGGCTGGTTATAGCCGACTCGTAGCCGCCTTGGGCATCCAGCACTTTAGAATCGGTCATACCGCCGGTGGCGTAGAAGGGAAGATGGTAGAACTGCGCCATCTGGGCGCCGGCGGCGTTGAGCAGCCCCATCTCCACCGAGCCGGCCAGATACTTGAAGTCTACGAGATAGGTGTTGGTTGCCACCGAGCCGAAGATAACCGGAGTCCCCGGATTAACAATCTGGGTAAGCATCACCCCCATCAGTGAGTCCGCCGTCTGAATCACCAGGTTGCCGGCCAGCGTTATCGGCGAGGTCGCCCCGCACAACGGCTCAGACGGGCAGACCACAGGGATGCCCTGCCGGGCAACCTCTATTAAAAAATCACCGTACTGGGCATCCATCCTTAAGGGGCTTATGCTGCTACAGGTTACCATGGAGATGATAGGGCGCTGGCGCAGTTTTTCGGCGGAACCGGCCGCTATCTCGGCCATCCTTATTACCTGCTTAACCCCATCCAGGGTGTAAACCCCACCCATGATATGCTTGGTGGTATTATCCAGACCGGCAAAGAAGCGGTTTACATCGATCTGCTCTACGGGGAGCTCATTGGGATAGGTGGGCAGCATAAAAAGATGAATATTATCCAGTCGGTTAACCAGCCTGGCGATACGCTTCAGGTCTTCCAGGGTAGCTGGACGCTTCTGCTTGGTAGCCGGCTCATAGATATAGAGGGCGGTTCCCCCCGTACCGGTGTAAACCCGGCTGTCGCCGAGGAGGATGTCATGCTTCTCTTCCTGGCCACAGAGCCTGACCTCGGGCGGTGCCATCCCTATCAGCTTCCGGGCTTTTGCCTGGGGCAGGCGTACCCGCCGTTCCTCCTTATCTACCCAGGCTCCAGCCTGCTCGAAGAGCCGAAGGGCTGCCTCCGAGTTTACCTCGAAACCTACCTCCTCGATAACCGCCATTACCGTCTGGTGTATCTTGGCTATGGAATCTTCCGATAGAGGACGGTAACTACCACTGGCTAATCCTTTTCTAATCATAACTGAATTCTATCTTCTGCCTTGCCTTATTGATTTATTAAGGTCAGGCAAATACTTAAAAAAACCAGTAAACAAGAGTTAACTAATGAGAAATTAGGCAGGGCAAGGAAGGCTTAGCTGGTTTAGGGTTTAAAATTGGGGATATACTGGCGTGCCCGGGTTAAATATGGCCTGGTTCTTCACTCAGGTGTCTGTTTGAGGATAGAAATGATAGCTAAAGTCCGCAACCGGCAGCTAAGCTGTCTTCCTTGATAGTTTTTAGCCACGACCACACCCCCCGGTTAGATTGGACTCTGTCTATTACTAGGACATAATAACACTTCAGCTTATCTCTGTCCAGTGATGGTGTTTAGCGGGGAGGCGCCGATGGATGCGGAGAGGGTTCCAGATTTATTATAAAATCAGCCATATTGTGTATCCTACACGATTGGTCTCTGAAACTCTCTCTTGCCTTGACCGGCTCACGTTCAAACCGTAGCTAGATTTTTGGTGTTAATTTGGCGTTAAACTAAAAAGAACTTAGCTAAATAATGGAGGCGACGACCGGATTCGAACCGGTGAATAGGGGTTTTGCAGACCCCCGCCTTATCCACTTGGCTACGTCGCCCCATGACTTCAGCCCACAAAAATCCTTGATTTTTGCGGGAACCCTTTACTTTGGAGCGGAAGACGAGATTCGAACTCGCGACCCTCTCCTTGGCAAGGAGATGCT
>CAZRIU010000007.1:9682-21332 GCA_964600245.1 uncultured Dehalococcoidales bacterium | reverse complement strand
CGGTTGCCCAGCCAGCTAGCCGCCGACCTGGGTGTCAGCCACACCAGTGTCAGCCGCTGGCTCTCCGGCAAAGACAGGCCCAGCCTCGTCTCCTGCGTCAGGTTGGCGAAATATGCGGAAGTGCCGCTGGAGCGTGTACTGCTCGCCGCAGGGCACTCGATGCCGCTGGAGAAAACGGCTGAAGAACTGCCCGCGTTTCGCGAGTATGCCAGAAGTAAGTATCCGCGCGAGTTAGATGATGACCTGGTCACCCTGATTGAAGACCTCATTGACCGCCGGAGGAAAAGAGATGGGAAGACCCCCACCTAACCCCGAAAGCCTCTTAGGCGTCATACTTACCGAGGGCAGACATTGTAAATGTCGTGATGAAGACATGTGCCCGGATGCTGGTGATGAGTGGTGCCATAACCTGGTCAGAAAAGATGGCAGCGTCAGAATATCGAAACGCAAGCTTCCTGATACGCGTAACTGCTTGTATGGTGATAGGCCCGGTTGTTGCTGGGTGCTGGCGGTGGTAGAGACTCTAGCCGACGACTATCTCACCAGGGCCAAGGTCTCCGGTCCCCCCGTGCCGTCGGAGCTCGTTGACATTTTTGACGAAAGCCGAAAGGTCGAAGTGCGACTCGTACCCTTAAAAGCCCTTCACGGAGCCATCTGGCTCCTGGGAAGGGAATGGGTAATTCAACTTAACGGTAGAGACCCACAAAGCGTCAGGCGATATTCCATGTTTCATGAGGCCTTTCATATCGCACACCGAATGGCCTACCCTGCTTTTAACAAATCAGAACTGAGGGTTACGTCTTTTACCGAGGTTCTTGCTGACCATTTTGCCACCTGTTTCCTCATGCGTAAAGACTGGGTCAAGGAATACTGGCCCCGCCTGAAGGATGTTCGAGCGATGGCGGACAGGTTTGATGTGCCCGTAAAGCAAATGAGGCAGCGGCTTCATCACCTTAATCTTTTACAAGGAGCCACTATAGGCGGGGCAGACAGAGCAATAGAGCAACAATAGGCTTGATGTAACCCGAGGTCACAGAAGGGGTAATTGTTACCTCTTTTTTGTAATTTCAAGCGTTTTGTGCAATCTAATTACGGGGATAGCCCGGTTATTCTATTCGCCTCCGTATCCCGCAGGTGCTGCTTCGGCGAGGGTGCCCGCGCCCATTATTATCGTCATCTGCAGGTGCGGCCGGCTAACGCTCTTCCAGGTCAGGGGGCCGTGTATTACCCCCTTGGGCACATAGAGGGCTGAGGTCTTATTGATTTTAAGCGGTTCTCCTCCCACCACGAACTCTATTTCCCCGCCTAGGTCTTCGGGATTTTTAGGGTCGGAGCCGATATGCAGGACGAATTCGTCGGAGTTGTGAGAATGTTCGAGTATATGAGGGTTCGGGTCGGGCATAGCATATAACCAGCCCATTTCGATATAGACGTTGCTCCCGGGCACGAGCTCATTGCTCATAAAGGTCATGGTGGGATACTGCCGACCTTTGACGTCATCAAATTGGGTACGCGCCTCATACTTCGGTTTCTGCACCAGGTTCTTGTAATAGTTAGCCATTTCCCCATTTCCCCTTTCTAAAAATTTTTACACTCTAAATTAAAAGAGAAACCTCTTGTATCTTCAGTCAACAAGACCACCTCTCCTGAGCGCGGCCGTTATGGAAGCCCCGACCACATCGACCACGGCGGTTCCGCCGTCGATGGTGATAACCGCCCCGGTCATAAACGATGATTCATCGCTGGCCAGGTAACTGCAAAGACCGCCCATTTCGGGTGACTCGGCGAAGCGGTGCAGGGGTATCTCCACGGCTATCTGATTGATAAAAGTCTCAGGGTCTATGCCGAGCATCTTCCCGAACTGACCGAAGTCCTTCTTCGACATATCCGTTTTAACACCGCCGGGACAAACGGCGTTACAGCGGATGTTAGCCCGTCCGTATTCCAGCGCCGCCTGCTGAGTGAGCATAATCAGGCCGGCTTTCGAGCTGCAGTAGGCCGGGTAACTGGGTAGGCAGCGCATGCCGCCGAGCGAGGAGATATTGATGATAGACCCCCCGCCCTCTTTAATCATATGGGGTATTACCGCCTTCATGAGCAGGAAAGGCCCCGTCAGGTTCACCCCGATAACCGCCCGCCACTTCTCGGGGTCAAGCTCGGTAATAGGCGCTGGGTGGTTTATGGCGGCGTTGTTCACCAGCACGTTGATTCTGCCGCCGAACTTCACCGTCGTATCCACCATGCGCTTTACATCTTCCTCTTTGGACACATCTCCTTGACATATGACTACCGTCCCTGAGGGGAGTGATTTAGCCACCTTTTCCAGCATTTCTTTACGGCGGCCAGTGATGCAGACCTTGGCGCCATCGGCGACAAAGCGCTCAGCGATGGCCGTGCCTATACCACTGCCTCCCCCGGTGACCAGGGCTACCTTTCCCTTCAGGTTCATATTGGCACCTCCTGTTTAAGGATTTTGCTTGCTGAAACTCCCGTACTCTTTTGGCTTTAAGCCTACTTTTGGAGCTTTCCCGGACCAAACGAGGATTAGTCCAGGTCGTAGAACGGCTTGCCGGTCTCAAAGTAACCCAGGTGTGAGCCACCCAGGACTATCTTGAGCACTACCGACCCAAATGTTACTACAAATAGTTAGCGTTGGCAATAACAGCCTCACACCTGATAACCCAGCAGGCTCATGATTTCCTCGCCGTATTTCCTCATTATCAAGAGGCGGTCCGAGCTGGCCAGTTGTTGTACCGCCAGCCTGAGCGCCTGAACTCGGGCGGGGTCGCTTTTAGCTTGGGCGTAAAGATCCTCAATGAACTTTAGCGAAGCGGGCAGCTCTAGCTCGGAGGGCAGCAGCCCGCCCTTTTCTTTTGACGCTGGCTGCTCGCGCCCTGCCAGCACGTCGAGGTAGTGGAGAAAATCGATGGCTCTTTCGTCGCCGGAATCCCGCAACTCGGCGAGCTGCCCTTCTGTCCGCTTGTCTTCCTCGATGAGCAGGGTATCCAGGTCGGAGAGGTCGGGGGCCTCGATTTCGAGCATCTGGCACAAAGCCCTGACCAGCACCCGGCAGGCCCTGATGTTTCTTTCCTCGGGCTTATAGGCGGGTATCTCGCTGACCAGCCCGATGGCGTCGATGTTCTTGCTCTTAGCCATGCCCAGCAGCCAGGCGTTCAGGTTGTGGGCGATGTTCATCGAGGGGGCGTCGGCGATGTGGCGGCGGTGGAGGTACTGCCGCAGCTCTTCGCTGGTTGCCGAACCGTAGAGGGTGGGCTCACTCAAATGGTGGACGTCGGCCAGAAAAGCACCGGGCATATAAAGCATCTTAAACCCGAAGCCCTTAGCCACCTCCAGCACATATCCCGCCAGCTCCGGCACCTTGCCGGGGAGGGGGTGGGCGTTGCCGGTGAAGAACATGATGTCGTGGCTCTTGCCCGACTGCCAGTAGTAGAAGCGGTTGTGGGGCTTGAGTTTCCCCGGTTCTACGGGGGCGATATCAATCAGCCCGTCGCGGAGGGTGAAGCTGTAGGGGGGCGTGAAGAAGTCGCCGGGCTCAATCTCGGCGAAAAGCTCCGCCCCTAGCTTTTCCTGGAGGTAGCTGGCCGTCCTTAAGCCAACATTGGCCGTGCCGGGGCCCGCCGCCACCAGAAAGGGCTCCTTGAGCCGGGGGTGGGAGTAGGTCTTTAGCCGTTTTTCGTCTGGCTTCATCTTTCCCGCGACCAGGGGTGGTCGCTGTCATTATATCACCGGGCGTATCTTTTTGGTATAATGGCTGTCAATAATGATTGTAGTAACCGGCGCCGCGCTCCTGCCCGGGCTATGGTAGCTGGGTTTCTCCCTCTGCACTATCTGCTTATTTATGGTAAAATTCCCTTTAAAGGAGTTACTATGATTTGCCCCACCTGCCGTCAGGTGATGATAGTCGTCGAGCAGGATAAGATTGAGCTGGACCACTGCACCAAATGCCGCGGCGTCTGGTTCGACGCGGGGGAGCTGGAGCTGATGCTGGAGAGGATGGGGCTGGAAAGCGGCGCCCTGACACTAGCTCAGATAGTCGACCTGCCCGATGCCGAGACCGACGAGAAAAAGCGGCGCTGCCCTGTCTGCGGGCGCAAGATGAGCAAGAAAAATATCGGAAAAGAGCCGGAGGTGCTCATCGATGTCTGCTCGTGGGGGGACGGGCTCTGGTTTGACGGTGGGGAGGTGCACCAGATTATTGAGCAGTGCGCCAAGAAATCGGGCTCAAAAGCGGGCTCCGAGGAGCACGTGCTCAGCTTTTTGGGAGAAACCTTTAAGGCCGAAAAATAGCCGGGCTTTAATAAAACCGTAAGGAGGTTACCATGATTGCACTCTATATTGTCATTGGTATCGTGGCCATACTTTTAATCTTTTTTATTGCTACCTACAATGGCCTGATCGGGCTGCGCAACCAGATGCGCAACGCTTGGGCGCAGATCGACGTGCAACTAAAGCGGCGCTACGACCTCATCCCCAACCTGATAGAGACGGTCAAGGGCTACATGAAGCACGAGCGCGAGACGATGGAGTCGGTGACCAAGGCGCGAAACCTGGCGCAGAGCCTGGCCAGCGGCGATGTCGGCGCCCGTTCCAAGGCTGAGGACGCGCTGAGCAGCGCCCTCTCCAAGCTGCTGGCGGTGGTGGAAAACTACCCCGACCTGAAGGCGAACCAGAACTTCCTGGCCCTTCAGGAGGAGCTGACCTCAACCGAGAATAAGATAGGTTTTTCCCGCCAGTACTACAACGATTCCGTCCTGAGGATGAACAACAAGGTCCAGATGTTTCCCTCCAACGTGGTCGCCGCCATGACCAACTTTAAGCTGGGCGAGTTCTTCGAGGTTACGGTGACTGAAGAGAGGGAAGCGCCCAAGGTTAGTTTTACATAAGACAGAGCGACTTAAGGTATGTGGGAACAGATTAGCGCTAATCGATGGCGGTCGGTAGTCCTGACTGCAGGCATGGGGCTTCTGCTGCTCCTGATAGGCTATTTCCTGGGGCTCTACTTTTTCGATAACGCCATCGTCGGGCTTATTATCGCCCTGGCCGTCTGGGGCATACTAAGCCTGCTCGCTTTCTTCCAGGGCGATAGCCTCCTGCTGGGGTTGTCGCGCGCCCGAAAGATAGGCCGCGACGATAACCCCCGCCTCTACAACATCGTCGAGGAGATGAAAATCGCCTCGGGCCTGGAGAGGATGCCCAATATCTATATCATCGACGACCCCGCCTTAAACGCCTTCGCCACCGGCCGCGACCCCAACAAGGCGTCGGTGGCTGTCACCTCGGGGCTGCTGGCCAAGCTCAACCGCGATGAGCTACAGGGGGTAATCGGCCACGAGATAGCCCACGTCAAGAACCGCGATGTGCTGCTGATGGCGATATGCGCCGTTATGCTGGGCACTATCGTTATTCTGGCCTGGTATGCCACGCGGGTGCTCTTCTTCAGTGGCATGGGCGGTGGCAGGAGGAGTACAGGAGGTGGGGGACAGGGGCAGCTAATAGTCCTGGCCGTGGGCATTTTCCTGTTGATACTGGCGCCGATTTTGGCCCAGATTATCTACTTCACCGTTTCCCGAAAGCGGGAATATCTGGCCGACGCCTCTTCCGCCCTCTATACCCGCTACCCCGAGGGGCTGGCTTCGGCGCTGGAGAAGATTGCCGCCTCGCCCGTACAGCTTAAATCGGCCAACAAGGCAACGGCCCCGATGTACACCATTAACCCCTTCCGCCAGAAGGGGAGAGCCGCCAGCAACCTCACCAGCACCCACCCGCCCATCCAGGAGAGGGTACGCATCCTGCGCGCTATGTCGGGGGCTTCGCTGGCCGACTACGACCGGGCCTACCGGGAGGCGAGGGGGACCAAGGCGGGCGTTGCCCCGGCTTCAGCGCTGGCTCTGGATGAGATGGCGGGGGCTACCGCTCTGCGGGCACCGTCAGCCGAGGCCAAGACCGAAGAAAAACCGCCGCAGAAGGTCGAGCGCGCCCGGGAGACATCCGATATGATGTGGCGGCTCAGTAAATACCGGACGGTTAACTGCCCCTGCGGCACCAAGCTGAGGGTATCCCCCGAATTCAAGGGGAGTGACGTGCCCTGCCCCCACTGCGGGCGCACCCTCAAGGTTAAGGGCGCCAGCTAATCCTACCCATCAGCCTACTTGCCCAGTTTCTCGATGTCCTTAGCCACCCCGCCCAGCCCCAGCTCGTTCAGTTTTTCCTGGGTGGGTATGCCGTCTCTGGTGTAGCCTAGGGCGTCGTAGTACTCGTCGAGGAGGCCATCGAGGTTCTTGAAGGTCTGCCCCGTGGCCGGGCCCGCGTTCTTAAGCGGCTCGGTGCGCATCCTCTTGGGCAGGATATCGTCCTTGCGGTCAAAGCCCTCACGGACATTGAAGCAGCGCTCCAGGCATAGCGTCCTTTCGCCTACCTTTTCCACGTAGGCGGGGTCGGCGAACTCCTTAAAGCCGGTGGCTGCTACCAGCAACTCGCTGCGCTGCTGGGCATTAAAGCCGGTGACCGGACTGAAGCTGCACTGGATGACCGAATCCTGAGTCGCCTGCGATGATTCGGCGCTTGCGGCGTCTTTCCCCTTATCAACCTCGGTCAGCCTGTCCTTCTTGCCGGCAAGCTCATCACGGGGACGGCCGTACATGTGGCTGGCGCCTATATTAGAGGTGGCCAGGATTAGCCCGTAGCCCTTGACGGCGCGGGGCTCGTAGGCGGGCATCTCCAGCCCCTTGATATGAATGGCATAGTCTTCGGCGCCCTTGCCAATCTTTTCGGCGGCCCGTTTGGTGCCTTCACCGAGGAGCTTGCCGAAGCCCTGGCGACGGCCGATTCTCTCCAGCAGCGTAATCATGGGGGCGGGGTCGCCCCATTTGAGCTCCAGGCCGTCGGTGTCTTCTTTGGTGATAATGCCCCGCTGGTAAAGCTCGTAGGCGAAGCCGATGGTATTACCGGCACTGACGGTATCCATGCCGAGCCTATCGCAGAGAGAGTCGGCGGCTATCAGTGCGCCAATATCGGTGTTAGCCAGATTACCCCCCAGCGACCAGATGGTCTCATAGTCGGGGCCTTCGCTCATGGCGCCGTCATAGGCACCTCCGCTGACCTGGCGCACCTGGCCGCACTTGGCCATGCAGCCGTAGCAGCCGTCGTTTTTGGTCTTGATTTTGGCCAGGGCTTCCTCGCCTATCTTCTCCACACCCTCAAGGCGCCCTTCCTGGAAATTCTTGACCGGGAAGATGCCCACCTTCTCGAAGCCCAGTGTCAGGTAAGATGTTCCGAAATCGCTCATTCTGATTCGCCCCGGGCTGGTCCTCAAGCCTTCAATAATTTCCTTGGTCAGCTTTTTGAAACCGTCGGTGTCGTGCAGGCTCAAAGGACCTGATGAATTGACGGCAAACGCCTTGATTTTCTTGGCGCCCAGCACCGCGCCGACGCCGGTACGCCCGCCGACGCGGAGGTCGCTGATGAGAACGGCGTAGCGGACCAGGTTTTCTCCCGCCGGGCCGATACAGGCCACCTGGGTTGATTTGCCGTGCTTTTCGCGTAGCTTCTGGTGCGTCTGCTGGGTGTCCAGCCCCCAGAGGTCGGCGGCGTCGAGGAGGTGGATGCCCTCTTTGTCAATATGGAGATATACCGGTTTGGCCGATTTGCCTTCAACGATAATGCCGTCGTAGCCGGCAAACTTGAGGAAGGCGCCGAAGCTGCCGCCCATAATCGACTTGGCTACCGTCCCGGTGAGCGGGCTCTTGGTTACCAAAGCCATCCGGGATACCGACATGGCGGTGGTGGCGCCCAAGGGGCCCATCATCATTATCACCTTGTTATCGGCGCTCAAAGGCTCCACGCCGGGTTTAAGCTCTTCGTAGAGATATTTGACACCGAGGCCCCGCCCGCCGAGAAAATCCTTTAGCCACGCCCGGGGGATTTCTTCGACCTGGCTCTGGCCCGTAGTCAGGTTCAGCCGTATCAGCTTGCCGTTGTAACTGCTCATAATACCCTCCAAAGTTAATATCGGTAGGTTAAGCTAGCCACCCATGAGAAAGTTCAGGATGACAATCTCATCACCGTCACGTACCTTTGTATCCAGCTCTATGGGGCGAAGACCGTCGGCATTAAGATAGATGCCGAAGACGCGCAGTAATTTGCCCTGCCTGTCGAACAGGTGGTCTTTGGTGCCGGGGAACCGTTTCTCCAGGCCATCCAGACATTCGCCCACCGTCCGCCCCGTCACCTCGGCTACCTCAATGCCACCGCTGGTTTCCTGCAGGATAGGCGGCAGCTTGACCCTCACACTCATTTGTCCCTACCGCCCTATTTTACCTTGAAGACCAGCCCCTGGTCGGCGTCAAGCTTAATCTTATCGCCTTCCTGGATAACCAGGGTGCCGTTGCCCGTGTTCGATACCAGCGGGATATCGTACTCACGGCAGTGAATACCGGCATGGCTTAAGGACCCGCCGCCGTTGGTGACAATCCCCTTGGCCAGCGGCAGTATCGGCGTCCATCCCGAAGACATCCCCGGGGCAACTATGATATCGCCTGGCTGGGTGGAAAAGACATCGGCGTCGTTTATCACCAGGTGAGCTTTACCTTCGGCGGTGCCGGCCGGACTGCCGCAGTTACCAAACAAGAGAGCGCCCGTCTCCGGCTTGGGGACGGGGGCGTCGCCGGCGACGACCTTGGCCACGATGGCGTCGTGGACCGACGCCTGATGCTTGTTGATGTCCTCCGGCGTCATCGGCCCGGCGGTGATAATATGCGGGCGCGACTTGAATTCCTTCTGGGCCGTCCAGGTTTCCCGGCGCTCGGCGACGATGTCCTTGACCTCGTAGGATTCGGGGTATACAGTGAGCAGCTCTATTTCGTCGGGGATGAAGAAGAACATGTCATCCGGTTCGTTAATGGTGCCGAACTTGACCACCTTCTCCCCGATCTTCCTGACGCAGTAGCGGAAGGTGGTGTGGCACCCCTGCTCCCAGGCGAGGTCATGGCTCTCGCTGAAAGAGCTCGACTTCTGAGCCATTTTAAGCGTGGCCATGAACCAGTCCATGTCCTTGTAACCGGCTGCCCTGACCTTGTCGATAAGCTCTTTAGTCAGCTCTTCCCTCTCATTGACCAGCTTAGGCCTGATGCCGTCCAGCGGGAAGGGTGCCTTGGCGTCCTTTGACATCACCAGGTACTGCTGGATGTGGGCGATAGCCGGGGTGGGGTCTTCCCACCAGGCGGGGATGATGAACTCCATCATCCGCGGCGAGCGCCAGCCGTAGCCCTTGACCAGCAGGAAGTCGTTGAGGTCTTTCTCCAGCCACTCCTTGCCCGCTGCCGTCTTCTTGATGGCGGGGATGACCTTGTCGGCCGGGTTCTGGGTAAAGGCATCGTCAATCTTGAGCTCGATGGCGCGGCTGCGCAGCCCCCAGAGCGCCTTGTCCTGGACGAAGAGGTCGTTATCGTAGCCGCGTATTATTCGGTGCCATTCGGGGGTAAACTCCTTCATCCCGGCATACTCGGCGGCAATATCGCTGCAGTGCCAGTAGGCTTCATAAACAGGGTACATCAGGTAGAAGTGGGTCTCCCACTCCCGGTAGAGCATCTGCACCGCCTCGCGGAAGAGTTTGTAGAGGTCGTACTGACGAGCATTTTCGTAGTCGAAATTCCTGATTTTGTCGCACAGCCCTATCAGCTCGTCCTCCATATCCTTATAGAGCTTATCCGCGTTGGGGGCGTAGGTTTCGATCACGAACTTCCGGAAGTTCTTCTCTCTTTCCTTAATCTCGTCCTCATCGCTAATCCTGAGGGAGCTGGCTAGGGCGCACCCGTCGATACTGCGCGTCTCACTGCCCCTGATGGTAGGTATCGAGGACTCATTAATACCGTAGCAGAGACCGTGGGCTAAAGGATAAGCCCACATCCAGCCGAAGAGGGGAGTCCAGGCCGGGAAGCTGTGGGCCAGATTCACGAACCACAGCGGGAATTTCTTGAGGTCCCGCTGCGGCCAGAACTCTCGGGTGTATAGGTTCCAAGTCCAGGGCATATCTTTTTCCTCCTTGAGACTTTATTTTTAACAGTATGGTGTATTATACAGTATCTTACCCTTAAGCTAAAGGGCGGGCTATATTTAGTTCACCCTCCGCGCGCCGTCAATGAGCAGCGTCTGGCCGCTGATAAAGTCACTGTCGTCGCTGGCAAAGAAGACGATGGCGCCGACTATGTCCTCGGGTTTACCGAAGCGCCCCATAGGCACGGAGCTGGCGTCTATCTTGTCCATGTTGATATAGCTCCGGGTGCCCGGGGTGTCGATAACACCGGGGGCGACGACATTGACGCAGATATTATACTGCCCCAGCTCGCCGGCCAGGACGCGGGTTATGCCGATAACGGCGCTTTTGGCCGCCGTATAGTGAATCAGCCCTTTGGTGGCGGCGAAGCAAGCCTCGGAAGCGATATTGATAATCTTGCCCTTGTTCTGCCTTTTCATCTGGGGGAATACCGCCCGGGTGCAGAGCCAGGTGCCCTTGACGCTGACATCCAGCATCTTGTCCCACTCCGCCAGCGAAATCTCATCAAATGACTTCCGCGACATCCCGTGGTAGAAGCCGGCGTTATTGACCAGGGTGTCGATGCGCCCGAAGGCTTTTACCGTCTCCTCGGCCATTTTTTTAGTGGCGGCTTCGGAGGTGACGTCGGTGTTGAGGGCGATGGCGGTGCCGCCCGCCGCCTTGATTTCGCTGACCACCGCCCGCGCCTCTTTGTCGGCGATATCGGCCACCACCACCTTGGCGCCTTCCTGGGCCATCCTCAGGCTGTAGGCTTTGCCCAGCCCGTTGGCGCCTCCGGTTACTATGGCTACCTTGTTGTCTAAAATTCCCATTTTAAGCCTCTTTCTAAAGTAATTATACGGCCAGAAAGCCCCCGTCTACGGGGAGGGCGACGCCGGTTATGCCCGAAGCCTTATCCGAGACCAGGAAGAGGGCGGCGTCGGCCACCTCTTGCTCGGTGATAAACCGCCCCAGGGGGATGCGCTTTTTATCCCTCTTTTCCCACTCCTCGGGCGTCATGTCCAGCGCTTTGGCTCTCTCCTGGGAGATTTCGGGCCTCATCCCGGTCTGCACCCGCCCCGGGCAGAGGCAGTTAACCCTGATGTTATCCTTAGCCAGGTCTACGGCCAGTTTGCGGGTGAGCATCACCAGCCCGCTCTTGGCCAGGGAGTAGCTCAGCGAGAAGCCCGATTGCTTCAGCCCCGCCACCGAGCTGGTGAACAGGATAGCGCCGCCGCCCGCTTTACGTATCTGAGGTAGGGCGGCTTTAACGCCGAAGACGGCCGCTTTGAGGTGGGTGGTCATCATCTCGTCGTAGCGCTCCTGGCTCAAGCTGTCTATGTCGTCGGGGCCCATGATGCCCGCATTGTGCCAGAAGATATCCAAACGCCCGTAGGCATCCACCGCTTCTTTAACCAGTCGCTCGATATCTCCTTGCGCCATCACGTCGGCGGCGACGAAGTGCGCTTCTCCTCCCTGCTTTTTTATCAACTCCACCACCTCCCCACCCCGCTCCTTATTGCGGCCGCTGATAACGACGCTGGCGCCTTCCTTGGCGAAGGCGATAGCCCCCGCCCGGCCGATGCCCGAGGTCGAGCC
>CAZRIU010000007.1:0-9582 GCA_964600245.1 uncultured Dehalococcoidales bacterium | reverse complement strand
CGCCTTCCTTGGCGAAGGCGATAGCCCCCGCCCGGCCGATGCCCGAGGTCGAGCCGGTGATAATAGCCACCTTCCCCTGCAGTAACAACTTTCTTTCTCCGTTTTATTTATAGGTGCTGGCCGGCCCCGCAGTGAAGTGGAAGATGGGCCTATCCACCCTTTTGATATGCAGCGGGCAGTGCTTCATCCCCTTGGGCACGAAGATGAGGCAGCTCTTGGTCAGCGTGAGCTTCTCGTCCTCCAGCCATATCTCAACCTCGCCGCAGAGGTCCTGCGGGTCGTCGGGGTTGGTGCCGTAGAAGGTGATGACTTCGTCGAAGTCGTGGGTGTGGGCCTCCACCTCTGGTTTTTCCATACCCTTCCAGAACCAGACGCACTCTACGTAAAAAGCCCCCTTGATAACATCGTCGTCGAGATAGGCCATGGCGGTTCGGGTGTCGCCAGCGGTTTTGAGGGCTTCGCGGCGGAAGTCGGGGAGCTTCAGGTCGGACTTGGTTTTGGTGATGATGTATTTGCTGTGCTTGTATTCTTCCATTTTGTCTCCTCTCCTTAGACTAAAGATAGCATACCTGCGGCTTGTGCTCTCGCCCCAGTTCCTCGAACCTGAATATTAATTTCTGCGGGCTCATTTACCCTCTCTCAGCAATAAATACCACCGATTGCTATTGAGAGAGAATCTTTATCGCTCTATCGGCTTAGTTTACTCTTCGGGCGCCATTGACGAGCAGGGTCTGGCCGCTGATAAAGTCGCTGTCATCGCTGGCGAAGAAGACAGCGGCGCCGACTACGTCCTCGGGTTTGCCGACGCGCCCCAGGGGTATGGTGCTCACATCGAACTTGCTAACGTCGCCGATGGTCCAGCTGGCCGGGGTATCGGTGTAACCGGGGGCGACGGCATTAACGCAGATATTATATTTTCCCAGCTCTCCGGCCAGGACGCGGGTGATGCCGATAACGGCCGCCTTGGAGGTAACGTAGTGAATCATGCCCTTGGTCGGCGAAAAGGCAACCTCGGAAGAAAGGTTGATAATCTTGCCCTTTTTCTGCTCTTTCATGTAGGGGAATACGGCTCTGGCGCAGAGCCAGGCACCCTTGGCACCGACATCCAGCGCCCGGTCCCAGTCATCCGGTGAAATCTCATCGAAGGGCTGCCGGCCCACGCCATAGTAGAAGGCAGCATTGTTAATCAGGATATCAATCCGCCCGAATTTCTTAAACGCCTTCTCGGCCATGGCTTTGGTGCTCGCCTCGTCGGTGACGTCGACCTCTACCGTCATGCCGCCCTTGGCTTCTATATCTTTAGACGCCTGCTTGGCTTCGTCGGTATCGAGGCGGTGCGCCGCCATTACTACCTTGGCGCCCTCTTTGGCCAGGGCGAAGCAAAAGGCCTTGCCCAAGCCCTTGGCGCCACCAGTAACGATAGCTACCTTTCCGTCTAACCTGCCCATGTGTACCTCCTTCGTTTCTTGATAATTTACCCACCCCCTTTTGTCGTTAATCGGAGGCGGGCAAATAGTTATAAATCGCCCCCTATGATAGCATAGATAGCTCGGTTATTGCTAGACTGTAAGGCTCTATTTCTGGGCTAGTTCTTGCTGGCGCTGGCGGAAGTTTTCCACGTAGCGCCGGGCGTATTTGTCGTGGGCCATAACCAGGTCGGCGGCCAGGACGGCGGGGCGTATCTTCTTGACGTCGACGATAACGCAGCTTACGCCCGCGGCGATGCATACCGCCACGAAGGCGTTGTTGAGCGTCTCGCGGTCGGGCAGCCCGAAGGAAATATTGCTCACCGCCAGCGTCATGTTCACCCCCAGCTCCTCCTTGATTAAACGAATCGTCCCCAGCGCCGTCGTCCCCGAGGTCGCTTCGGCACCTACCGCCAGGCTCAAACAATCGATGACGATATCTTCGCGGGGGATGCCCAGCTTTTCGGCGCGCTCAACTATTTTCTTGGCCACGGCCAGCCGTGCCTCGGGGGTTTTGGGGATGCCTTCGTCGTCCTGCACCAGCCCGACGACGGCGGTGCCGTGCTTTTTGATAATGGGCAGTATCTTAGCCAGGGAGTGTTCCTCGCCGGTCACCGAGTTAATCAGCGGCTTGCCCTTATAGACCTTGATGGCCGCTTCCAGCGCCTCGGGGACGGCGCTGTCGATGCAGAGGGGTAAGTCCGAGGTTTCCATCACCGCCTTGACCGCCTTGGGCAGCAGGTCGGGCTCGTCGATGCCGAATATGTTGACGTTAACGTCTAAGATATCAGCGCCGGCCTCGGTTTGGGCCTTGGCTTCCTTACGCACAATATCCAGCTTGCCCTCTTTTAGGGCTTCACCCAGTTTCTTCTTACCCGAAGGGTTAATGCGCTCACCGATGAGCACCGTGGGACGGTCGCCGCCGATGATGACCTCTTTGGTGGCGCTGGTTATTTTCGTTTCCATCACTTTATTTCCTTTCTCTTACCTTCCTTCAAGCGGAACCGGCCCAGATAGCTCGCCTGCATAAAGGTCTGGTTAAAGTCGGGAACACTGGCCAGTTCGATATAGTTTATTCCGGAGACTATCTTCTGGGCGGCGGCCCGCTTGGTGCGGGAGATTAGAGCCAGCCTGGCGCCAGTGCCCGCGGCGTTACCCACCTGCTGGAAGCGCTCCAGGGGGAGGGAGGGCAGCATGCCGATGGCCATGGCGTTGGCGACATCGATATAGGTACCGAAGGCGCCAGCAATTATCACCTTCTTGACTTTCTCTTCCTCGTAGCCGTTGGCTTCCAGCAGCGTCTGGATTCCGGTGCGGATAGCCGCCTTGGCCAGCTGTATTTCACGCACGTCCTGCTGGGTGATAACGATATCCCTCTGGACGTCTTTTGTATCCTTCCCGTTGACGAGGACGAACTCAAGGTGCTTATCGCCGCGGCGCACCCGTTTGTTTTTCTCGTCCATCTTGCCCCCCTCCTCCAGAACCCTGGCCAGGTAGAGCTGGGCCACGGTGTCCAAAATACCCGAGCCGCAGATGCCGATGGCGGGCTTATTGTCGATGGTCTGGTACTCAATCTTGTTGTTTACGATGCGCAGCCGTTCGATAGCGCCGCTGGCGGCGCGCATGCCGTCCTTGATGTGCCAGCCCTCGAAGGCGGGCCCCGAGGCGCAGGAGGTGGTCGTTATCTTATCCTTATCTATCAGCGAGACCTCGGTGTTGGTGCCGATGTCGATGGCTATCGTCGTCTCTTTAGTCTTACCATTAAGCGTTGCTATCAGGACGGCGGTGTGGTCGGCGCCAACGAAGGCGGCGATGTTGGGCAGCAGGTGCAAATATGCCCCGGGGGCGAATTTAAGCCCCAGGCGGCTGGCCTTGATATCTATCGCCCGACTTACGGCGGGGACAAATGGTGCCAGCGCTAGCTGCTTTACCGGCAGACCGGCCAGCAGGTGGTGCATGGCGGTATTGCCCACCGCTACCGAGTCGACAATATCCCCGACCTTGGCCTTAGTTACAGCGCAGAGGTCGCTCGCCAGCTTGTTTAAGGCCCTTACCGCCAGCCTTTGCAACTGCGTCGCTTTAGCCGCTGATTGCGTGGCATAGGATATGCGGCTGATGATGTCTTCTCCGTAGCTTATCTGGGGGTTGCTCACCCCTTTGGCTGCCAGGGTCTGGCCGCTATCGAGGTCGACCAGGTAGCCCGATATCTTGGAGGTGCCCAGGTCAACCGCCAAGCCCAGCTGGCGGCTGGGCCAGGGGCCGAAGGCGATTACCTCTTTTTCGCGGACGGAAGCCCGGCACTCCCAGCCCCAGGAGCGCAGCTTTGGCGATAGCTGGCTTAAGGCGCCGATATCAACATCATCACAGCGCAGGCGGTGCTGGCGGTTGAGGGCTTTGAGCAGGCGGCCGGCGTCGGCCTGGGCGTCGGTCAGCGAGGGTGCCTTAAGTTTGAGCTGGTAGGGGACAACAACGGGTTCGGGCGTAACGCCTACCTCCTGTCCCTCAGTCTGCACCCGCTGGGTGGTGGTCAGTGAGGCGGGGGGTATACCCACCTTAACGTCGCTGGTGGGGTAGCTCTGGCAGGCAAGGCGCCAGCCTTCCTTAATCTCCTGGCGGGAGTAGGCTTCAAGCTCGCTGGCGGTGGGCTTGGAGGCTGTGCCTTCTAGTAGCTGTATCCGGCAGGACTGGCAGTTGCCCTTGCCGCCGCAGAGGCTGATAATACCGATGCCGGTGCTCTGGGCGCAGGCGAGGAGAGACTCGTCGGCGCGGCAACGCCCGCTCAAGCCCAGGGGCTCAAACCTTATCTTGTAAGTTTCCATCTCCTGGCTCTATAGAAATGCCGAGTCAGCCCTTTTTCTCTTTCTGGGTTCCCTTCCGGTACTTGTCCCTCAGCTCGCGCTTCAGAATCTTGCCGGCGGGGTTCTTGGGCAGGGCGTCAACAAACTCAATAGATTTCGGCGTCTTATAGCCGGCGATGCTCTTCTTGCAGAAGGCGATAATCTCCTCAGCGGTGGCTTCTTTGCCTTTTTTAAGGGCGATGACGGCGTGCACCTTTTCCACCCAGTATTCGTCGGGGATGCCGATGACAGCCGCTTCCAGGACGGCGGGGTGGCGGTAGAGGACTTCTTCCACCTCTCTGGGGTAGACGTTTTCGCCGCCGCTGATAATCATGTCCTTCTTGCGGTCGGCGATATAGACATAGCCCTCCTCGTCGAAGTAGCCCATATCACCGGTGTGGAGCCAGCCGTCAATCAGGGTCGCCTTGGTCTCCTTGGGTTTCTTCCAGTACTCGACCATGGTATGCTTGCTGCGCACCGTTATCTCGCCCACTTCGTCGGGCCCGAGGTCTTTGCCTTTATCATCGAGGATTCTGACCTGCACGCCGATATCGGGCCGCCCCGCCGAGGCCAGCTTCTTCTGTTCCTTGGCCGGCCTGTCGAGCACGTTGTGGTCGTCTTTGGAGAGGTGGGAGATGGCGGGACCGCTCTCGCTCTGCCCGTAGCCCTGGGCGAAGATGGGGCCGAAGACCTTCATCCCGCTTTTTAGCACCTCCTGGGGCATGGGCGAGGCGCCGTACCAGAAGAACTGCAACGAGCTTATATCGTATTTCTTGAGGTCGGGCAGGTTGAGTATGGCCGCCAGGTGGGTGGGCACGGTGTCCATGTGGGTGGCCTTCTCCCGCTGGATAATCTTGAGCGTCTCGGCGGCGTCGAAGAACTTGACGATAACGTTGCAGCCCGCGGTTAAGAGCGAGGAGCGGAAGTGGGTGTTGCCAGCGATATGAAACAGTGGCGTTATCTGGATACGCTTGTGCCCTTCCTGCAGGCTCATATCTATGGCCAGTATCTTGGAGTCTTCGATAAAGCGGCGCTGGTTATAAAGGGCACCGCGGGGGACACCGGTGGTGCCGCTGGTATAGATAATGCAGCAGGGGTCGTCCTCGGTCAGGTCGATATCGGGCTCTTCCCCGGAGTTGGCTTTGATTATATCGTCATAGGCGGTCATGCCCGGGGCGGCCGTCTCCAGCGAGATGAAGTTCTTGACCTTGGGCAGGCGTTCTTTCAGGGAATTGGCTACCTCAATCAGCTCCTTGCCGACGAAGATGGTATCGGTTTCGGAGTAGTTGATGAGGTACTCCAGCTCGTCCTTGCCCAGTCGCGGGTTGTAGGGCGAAGCGATGTAGCCGCCTTTCATGGCCAGACCGTATATCTCGGCGAACTCAAGGCAGCTCCAGGACAGAATGCCGAGCACGTCCCCCTTCTTTAACCCCATCTGGCGCAGGCCGTGAATTATCTTGTTGATTCGGCTGTTGTATTCGGCGAAGGTTATCCTTCTGTCTTCGTAGACGAAGGCTTCGTCGTTGGGGTGGAGGAGCGCGTTCCTATAGATTATGTCGGCCCAGGTGCCGACATTGTACCTTGATAGCTCTTTGAGCAAGATGCGTTTCGACATGACTTGTGTCCTCCAAAATCAAACTTCAACTCCAGGCTGTAACTGGCGATAGTCATATAGTTTCAGCATAAAATGGACAATCCAACATTCGGGGTCGGGCATCTATGCCCTTCCCAAAAACTAGCAACATACTAACCCCTAGGGCGTTTAACTGTCAATCTCCGACCGAGAACCAGAGCCTTGAAATGTGGCTTGGATTTAAGTATAATCCTGCTCTAGTGTTACCAATTATAGGTTCTTTGAGTTAGATAGATGATTATTCAGAGCGATTTTGACGGTACCATCACTGAGGAAGATGTCAGTTTTGCTATGCTCGACGCCTTCGCTGAAGGCGACTGGCGCCAGCTCTACGAGCAGTACCGGCGGAGTAAGATGACGGTGGGCGACTTCAACACCAAGGCCTTCGCCATGGTCAAAGCCAGCCGTGAAGAACTGCTGGCGGTCGCCCGTGAAAAGGTTAAGCTGCGCGAGGGGCTGCGCAACCTGGTGAACTACTGCCAGGAACGGGGCTTTCGCTTCTTGGTGGTCAGCAACGGGCTGGATTTCTATATCAAAGAGATTCTGGAGGATGTGGGCTTGGGCAACATTGAGGTCTATGCCGCCCGCACCGAATTCAACCCCGACGGGCTGGTCGTGCAGTATATAGGCCCCGAAGGCAACCCCCTAAAGAAGGGTTTCAAGGAGGCTTACACCAAGCTCTTCCTCAATCAGGGCTACCAGGTGGCTTGCATCGGCAACGGGCCTTCCGATTACTCTACCGCGGCGCTGGCCCAGCACGTCTTCGCCCGTGACGGTCTGATGGATATTTGCAAGGAAAAAAAGCTGAAATACCAGCCCTTCGAAGACCTCAACGATGTCGTCCGCGGCCTGGAGAAGCTCTAAAGAGGGCTTCTATTCCTCTCTTACTTGGGCAGTGCTTTCTTGCCGACTAGCTTGTGCTTGGTGTACCAGCTCTGGACAGCCTCGACCACCTCTTCGGGTTGGTCGCAGACAATGAGAAGGTCGAGGTCTTCTTTGGAGATGCATCCTTTGCCCAGCACCGTGCTCTCCAGCCAGTCGAGGAATCCTTTCCAGTAGCGGCTGTTGAATATTATCACCGGGAAGGGCTTTATCTTGAGGGTCTGCATCAGGGTTAATACCTCGGTCAGCTCGTCGAGCGTGCCCAGGCCCCCGGGGATAATGACAAAGGCGGTGGCGTACTTGACCAGCATCACCTTGCGGGCGAAGAAGTGGTGAAAGACTATGGACTTGGTGGTGTAGTCGTTGCAGGCCTGCTCCTGGGGCAGGTCGATATTCAGCCCCACCGATTCCACCCCGGCCCTGAGCGCACCCTTGTTGGCCGCTTCCATCGCCCCCGGCCCCCCGCCGGTTACGATGGAAAAGCCCAGCTGCCCCAGCTGGTAGGCGATTTCCTCGGTCTGGGCGTATGACTTGTCGCCCTCTTTAATACGTGACGAGCCGTAGAAGGTTACCGCCGGCTCGATGCCGGTGAGGGTGTCGAAGCCCTCCACCAGCTCCCCGATGATGCGGAACATCCGCCACGACTCTTCCTTGGCCAGCTCGTTGATTTCATATTCAGTCGGCATAGCGTCCTCCACCAAGGTTTTGCGATTGGCTTGAGATGGCTATTTCTTCTTGGCCTTCATCTTTTCCAGCTTCGACTTCTTGGGTTTCTTTATATTCTTTCTGCCCTTGGTTCCCATTTTTGTCCTCCCTCCCGGTTATTCAGTAAGGCTAAACGAATCTATAACCTCTTGTCCTTCGGGCCAATCCGTATTTTGCAGAAAAAATAGGGTGTAGTATACAGACTCGGTTTCCTTAATGAACTGCCCACCTTGTAACGGAATATCTTCATAAAATACGGTGAAAGTCATCACCCAATCCCATTTCTCTGACGCTGGCTCATTGACAAGGATAGTTAGGTCTGTGAACCCTAAAGCTTCAAAGAATTGCCGAAGGCTGGCTTCATTGGAAGTAGAAATCATAAATTCTGGCGACGAGGCAAATGCAGGACTTCCAACATAGGCACTGATCATAATCTGATTGTAGGCGCTTTCCTCAGGCTTTATGCCAATCTTACCAAGGTCAACTTCCTCAAGAATCCAGTCCGTTGGGTAATCGACGCTGAAGCCAAACTCTGCATTGACATAGTGAGTAAATTCAGGCGATGAATCTGTATTTGGGGAACCACAAGCGCCCAACATAAGAATTCCGATGACCGAAATGAGTAGTAATATCCGTTTCATTTTGTTCTATTATACCCATCCTTGGTTAAACCCAAGGACATCCCTTGCGGCTACCTCAGTATACCCTTGACGATAACGTCCACCGCCTTGTCCTCGTCCAGTCCCCGCGCCATTAAGGTCTCGACCTGCTTGCGGTCGATGCTGCCGATAGCCGCCTCGTGGGTTACCTTGGCCTTGTCGTCGGTTACCGAGACGATGGGTATAGCCTTGGCAATAGCTTCGGTGCCGTTGACCAGTTCCATGCAGTCAACGTGTCCGCGGGCGTAGGGGGCGTTGCCGTAGGTCTCGCCCCTGACCTCGGCCTTGGCTTTATCGCCCAGCACCAGCCGGCTCTTGGCCAGCCCCCTGGCGCCGGCGCCGTTGAGGTGGATTTTCTCCGCTACCTTGATGTCGTCGTTCCCCTTGCCGTAGGCCTTCACCGTCAGCTCGGCGATTGCCTTCTCCAGGCAGACGACCTCAAAGTCGTAGTCCAGCTTGCCCACCATCCCCTGGCTCAAAGCAAAGGTGCTCTGCCAGATGCCGCCCTTGTTCACCCTGACCTTGGCCTTGGGGATGACCTTGATGCCGCCGTCCTCACCGTGATAGTGTGTTTCCTTATAGTCGAAGCGGGCGCCCGTGCCGATTTCAATATCGGCGTCCATCTTGTGTATGACCTTGACGGCGTTGGGGAAGATGCAGTGGGCGATGACGCTTATCTCGCTGTTGTCCTGGGCGTCCACCTTCATGATGATTTCCTGCAGGCCTTCCTTGGGCAGAAGGCCGAAGCAGAGGTGGACGGGGCGGGGGACTATGGTGCCTTTTTCCACGGTTAAGTTGACCTTTACCCCGCTTTTGGTCTCCTCGGTGTCTATCTTTAAGCCCTTGACGGGGTCGTTAGCCAGCACCCTGTTTTCGTGCACGACCAGCTTGGCGACATCCTTGGTCTCCAGGACGCGCTTGTCGCCACCCGCCTTCTCGTAGGCGTCAATCATCCCCTCGTATTCTTTTTCTACTGTATAGCCAACCATGTTAATTTCAGTGCTCTGGCTCGTTGATGTGGGGGCAAGTCAGGCAGTTATTCTTGAACCACTGGCTGCTTTCTGCCGGCGGGCCGGTCCTGATTATGGTGCCAGCGCATAATATCGACACCCGGTGGGCTATTTCGGCCACCCTTTCGCTGTGGGTAATGAGTAGGACCGAGGAGCCCTGCTTGTTCATCTCGACGATGCCGTTGAGCAGCAGGGGTAGGGCGACAATGTCTATGCCCGAGTCGGGCTCGTCCAGTATAGCCAGCTTGGGACGCATGGCCAGCACTGAAGCCAGCTCAATCCTTTTCCTCTCACCGCCGCTTAGGGTGGTGTCGATGTCCCTGTCCATATATTGCGCTGGCTCCAGCCCCACCATCAGTAAAAAGCGTTCCAGCTGGTCGGACTGGCCGT